>JAPLFS010000017.1 GCA_026390555.1 Pseudomonadota bacterium | reverse complement strand
GGTTATTGGTATAAAACTTATCGACGTGTTCCGTGCCAGGCCCCATACCGAGCCCGATCAGATGAATCTTCTGCTTTAACTCAATATCAGAGGTTGTCTTCTTCAGATCGTACTCCGCTCCGCTATACTTAGATGAGGGCACAGGAACTCCATCCGAAATAACTATCAGAATATGTTTCTTTTGAGGGGCGGCAGAGAGCTGCTTTGCAGCCTGCTGCAGCGCCCAGCCGTCGTTATTGTACTGAGCAGATGACGTGTGCACCTCCTGCTCAATAGTTTCGAGTCTCGCCGGGTCGGCTTCACCTTGAAAGCCTTTGTAGGTGTGAAGCTTTTTGTTAAAGCCCAGGATCGAATGCTCAATCTTTAGGCGAGAGAGCGCCTCGGTACAAGCAACCGTCGCGGCAAACGCATGGTGAATTTTGTCCTGCATAGAGCCTGAAACATCGACCAAGATAAGAACAGCATAGTCTTTTGCAAGAGGGCGGGTCTTGGCTTCAAACGCGCGACTCTCGACAGCAGGCACCCCCGAGGCGCGCTCTCTAATAAAGCGATCGATGTTTAGGGTAGGCCCCGAGCGCCGACCACTTTCACGATGGCTCTGTCGACGCTTTTGAAAGATGGTGCGCAGATCATTCTCAAGTTGATTGATGGTAGGCGCAATCTCACGCACCGTATTGTGATAGAGCCCTCTATCTTCGTTAATAAGGTGCGCAAACTCCTCCCTGATTTTATCGAGATCCTCCTTCGGTATCGTGACGTGTTGCCTAAGCTCGCTTAAATCTACTCCCTTGAAATCGTCCTGCTCCGCTGTAGGTGAAGGTCCTCTCTCAGTCGCTATTGGAGATCTCTCCCCTCCCGCCGTAGCCGGCTCCTGTTGAGCAGCCTTTCCTTCAAGGGCCTCTGCTGCCTCCTTTGAGGCTTCCCCTAACCTAGCATCGGCCTTTTCCTGAAGTTCGCTCTGTGTCTCCTTTGGCAAGCTCTTGACGTAATCAGCGACCTCTTTCTGAAGGTCCGGTGGTAAGTGAGAGAGCTCTAGGGGCCTTGCCCCTTCCGAGTTGCCCTCGCTCGGCTTCACCTTGCCCTCCTTGGCCGCTTTGAGAAGCTCGCGAACCTCCTGCTCTGAGAGCGGCTCTGGGGAGCCTGGCTGCGGTGAGCCCCCCTCTTGCCCCTGCTGTGAATCACCTGACTGCTTACCTTGCAGGTCCCTCATCGCTTCATCGTGGAGCCCCTCCTGTCGATCCTGCTCGTAGAGTTTCTTGAACTCGGGCCACACTTTTTCGCGGATAATCTTGTAAGCGTCCTGGAAGTACTGCTTTACCTTTTCTGGTTCCCAGTCAACTTCGGAACGCAACGGGTACCGCCACCAGGCGTCCTGCGCATCTTTAAGTACGGTTGCGACAAATCCCTTGACAGCAGGGTCGAGAGAATCAGGGATCTCAAACGGTTTTCCTTCAGCCTCCAGAAACCACTGATTGATGAGCTCTAGGCCAGCTCGAATGTGTTTGGGAATTCGTCCGAGCTTCTCTGCAGCGATCCCCTGAGCCTCATTCGCATAGTGTCTGTACGAGGCATCACGCAGAGGTCGATACGCCGGATACGCCTCGCCTCCAAAATTTTCAATGCGAGGATCTTCGATGCTATTCACTAAGAACGGCAATCCGGGCTCTCCCCACTCTGCCTTCGGCACACCATCCTTCGGCGTAATGCGTCGATGAAAGCCCTCGTGGCAGTAGATCGCTTTTGAAACATCAAGGGGGGCTTTTAGAAGGGTTTCAGGATCAACCCGCACCTCGTTTCGTTCAAAGTTCCAGTGCCAGCCCCCACCAGGTTTGTTGAGCAACACCTTCATCTGAAAGTCCTGCCCGATGTATTTGGACATCCCAGCTACAGTTTCGAGATTGTGAAGAATAATACGTTGCTCATCGTGCGTATAGCCGGAGAGGATTTGCTGGGCTTCAGATACACGACCGGCCCCACTTCCACCCGATCGACCAGCGCTATCTACCTTTGATTGATACAGCTTCATTCTTCGCCTCCCAACACAGATATCGGCCAAAGTGCTAATTTTCTTAACTATTCACCGCAGTATAGCTTGTAGGTGGTTAAAATGTATCAATTTGTGCTTACCGCTGGAACGGGAACTGAAACTGCTCTTAGTACCCACACTTATTGGTGAGGAACCATAATAACTAGCCTTTTGACCCCCCTCCGCAGCCGTTATAGAGTGTTACCTTTGAAGCGGCACCCTACAGCACTATGTATACATGAATATCGCGGCATCCTCAGCTCTGCTCCTGATCGTACTTGGCCTTGCAGGGGGCGCTTGGCGCTTCTGGAGCCCTGACCTTGCGGTGATAATACCGGCTGGGCGCTTTCCAGTCGTGCTCGGACTCCTACTAGCTATAGTAGTTACCTCATACTCCCTACTACGTCAAAATCGCCTTCCGAATACTAAAGAGCTCTCTCACCCTGTTGTATGGACAGCGGGGCTAGTGTTTATCTTCTTCTCAGACTGGCTCTCTAGGCCTTGGGGCTTCTTTCAAGGTCCATTTATTCGGGGAGAGCTGCTGCTCTCGGCCGGGCTCTGTTATCTAATATTAAGAAGGTCAAGCTCAGCAATCTTACTTAAAACGTGGCTCATTCTATCACTCGGGATTCTAATCTGGTCCTTCGTATTAACCTCACAGGGCGAGCTACTTATCTCTGATGACCACACGATGTTCCTCTTTCGCCTACGGCTTCTTAAAGAGAACTTTCCCTCGATCCCATTCTGGTACCCCTTATGGAATGCAGGGATAGATGCCAGGGACTTCTTTGCAACGGGGGCGCTGAATGCCTTTCTCCTCGCCGCTCCATTGGTCTATCTCTTTCCGGTCGAATCTATATACAACATCATCGTAGTATCTTTTCTCTGGCTACTCCTACCCGCAGCAAGCTACCTGGCAGCACGTACCTTTGGTGGCGGACGAACTACGGCTGCCGTTGCCGCAATACTCTCGGTTAGTAGCGGCCTATTGTGGTACCGCTGGGGGCTAAAATACGGCACGATGGGCTTCCTTGTAAGCGCTACCCTATTCCCACTCTGTGTGGCTCTCTCCATTAAGTTTCTAAACGATAAGAAACCGAGCTGGCGCCAGATCGCACTCCTAGTAGTCGTTACAACCCTGACCTTCTTATGGTCTCCCTCGATGCTGGCTATCTCGCCCCTCGGGTTACTGGCCCTCGCGCGAGCTGCCCGTCTAATACGCTCCCCCCGTCATCTCGTAGCGGTGTTGCTGCTCATTTGCCTTAACCTGCCCTGGATAGCTATGATGTATAAGGTTTCAAACGTTGGAAACTTTCTCAATGCAGAGGGTTCTGGCGCACCATCTGCATCTCAGATCCAAACGCTAGGATCTCCAGACCCCGCGCTACCGCAGGATCAACGGGACTTTCGTCATAGAGCTGGCTCCCTCGATATTAAGAGGGCACTAAGGGAGCTCCATACCCAAGCGATCTCAATAAACCCACTCTTACTTGTATTTGCTCTACCGGCCCTCTTAACCCTAACTGGGGTAGTTCGCGTTGGATTTGCTCTTATTATCGGCTGGCTCATATTTTTAGGAACCTTTGGAGTTTCACTTAAACCACAACTTGAGCTTGATAGGATGGTGATTATCGCCGCCCTCCTGCTCACCTTTCCTGTTGCGCGTTATCTGACGGCGCTATTCACCTCGTTTAAAGATGGGAAGCTCTATAGATTAGCCGGCAGCATCGCTGGAAGCTTCCTCCTACTCTCTCCCCTTGCTGCATCAGCTATAGTCCTAAATCAATCAACCGAGATCTACCGCTTTAAAAACGGAGCTGTAGATGATTTGATCGGTGCTCTTTCAACCCACACTGCAGATGGCAGCAGAGGGGTCTTCTCTGGCTGCGTACTACATGAGCTTAGCGGTGGTCACCTGGCCCCACTTACCTTCTGGACCGGGGTGCCCCTCGTTGCAAGTAGCTACGCCCATAATATCTGGCGATATAAGCAACCGATCCCAGAGAGCTTTATTAAAAGGGGGGCGGCCGGAGTTGCTGAGTACCTCGACCTGATGAACGCCTCAGTTGTACTGGCGCATGAACCGAGCTGGCTCGCATTCTTCCATACGCATCAAAACGACTACAAGCGGGTCTGGCATGGGGATAAATTTACCCTGTACAAACGGGTAGGGTTTACACCGAACTATGCCCTCTTGGGCGAGGCTACAAACATTACATTTACCAACAACTCACTCACCCTGACACCAAAAACGGATAGAGTAGTTATTAAATTTACCTACTTTCCATTTTTAACTAGCTCTCACTGCACACTGAAGCCATATAAAGCTGCGCCAAATATCTCTCTGATTGAACTCTCCGAGTGCCCGCTTGGGCAAGCGGTCACTATCAAGAGCATCTCACCCCTACAGCGTTTCATCTCTACGTTCGATCTCAATAAGACTCAATAAGGTGCCGTGATGTCAAAAATTTTCGCTCTGCTTGGGTTCTTGATTGCAGCTTATCTACTATCTCTGCCGGCTCTTTTTCTCGATCCAGTTGCACTTATTAATGGCAACTCTAGCACCCTTTACCGCCAATGAGGTATTAACAACACAGCTACTAACGATCCTATGCGGCACTTTTTTGGTACTTCGACAGCTCTCTCCTAAGTTGGCCCAAGCTCCAATGCTACTGTGGCTAGCAAGCGCTCTTCCAACCCTCGCCGTCATTGGCTCGGTTGGACGCGATCCATTTGTGCTAGGGGCGCTAGCCTGGGCGCCACTGCTTGCGATGATGCTCTTTGCTCTTATTAACGCCTGTAGAGATGGCTACGCTCTCAAAGTTCTTCCTCTTTGGTTCGTAGCGCTATTTGTCTCCATTCAGAACGCCTCAAGTGCCAATCAGGCAGCACTTCCAACGGCTCTATTTGCACTAGTATTTGCGCATCTAGTTCTTGCAAGGTCTTCCACTGCCCGTTCGCTCTCTATGCGTGCAGGATCTGCTATCTTAGCGCTAGCGCTACTACCGGCCCTCTGGGTAGCACTTATGGCGCCAGCGGCTCCCCTACCTAATTATCCTGAGCGCTCGCATGTTATTCCCACTAGTGGTGAGGGGCTGCCTATAATTCAGCTAATTGGGCCACATTATCCCTTACAGGTTCTTGATCACGCGGCCTCTGCTGCGCTGTATGCTCCTATCGCTGCCGCTCTCTCTATACTGGCTCTGCTTGCGTTACTTGCCCTTAGAAAGAGAGCAACCGATGCGGGCCGGAGCCTTTTAATAATCGCCAGCTTCTCTGCGCTCATAGTTGCGTGTGATACCATACTGCCTAAGCAGTACGCCCTAATCTCACCCCTTGCCAGCCTCTCACGGATGCTTGCGTGGGGTGAGATCGTGTCGCTAACCTCGCTACTACTCGGTACTAGCGCCTGGTTAATAGCTGTGGCGGCCCTTATGCATCCGCTATCGCTAGTTGGAGTGCCTATTGCGCTCTGCGCTATCTGTGGAACGTTTGTGGCTTCGAGCGCCCTGCGCTCCCCTATTCTAAGTAGCTATGCGCACCGAGGAGATCTTAACCTTGATAAGATTCTGCTTTCACCCTCCGCTTCTGTGCTGAAGAACGGCTTAATAGAGCACCCCCTTCTGCTCGACAACCTAAAGCCCTTTAGAGCTCTCTCCCGTCAAGCTATGCAGGATAGCGCTACCTTTGGGTCCACCTACGAGCTTACTCCACTAAGGGATACCTCAACTGCCCTAGATAGCGCCCTCGGTGGTACGCGTCTCTATACAGGTCGCGGGCACCAGTTTGGTGATGAGCTGCTGACCATTAGATTTCCAGCAGAAACGACCATTCAGGGGATAGAGATCTCGCCGGGGAGTTATGCAACAGATTTTCCGCGTGGGGTGTTGATTAGTGGGGGCGAGTGCGACGAGGCCAAGGCCCGCTCTATTATTACCTTACCTGCCTGGCAGGGGGCGCTACTCTTTACCAGGGATGGCTATCCATATCGCAGCGAGCACCACGATGTGCGCATACTTTTTAATCACCCTGAAGCGCTAAGCTGCCTCTTCGTTAGACAGACCGCACAGACCAAATACGACTGGTCGATAGCGCAGATAAAGATATTAGGTGCCCCTTTAAACGCCCCTTAAGCGGGACCCCCTTAAGCGGGAATAGCGCTGCGCTTCGGTAAATTTGCCACAATCTTATCGAGCACCCCGTTGATAAAGGTCGGGGCCTCCGGCGCAGAGAAGCGTTTGGCTATCTCGATTGCCTCGTTAATACTGACCTTTACTGGCACATCCTGCCGAAAGGCTAGCTCATAGGTCGCTACTCTAAGGATATTCCGATCGACCCTGGCCATACGTTTCAGGCTCCAGTGAACGGAGGCGAGGGTTATCTGCTCGTCGATAAAGCTTAAGTGTTCGATAACTCCCATGACTAGCTCACGGCAAAATTGATCTACCTGAATGCCCTTACTCTCCTCCTCACCCTCCTCCTCTGAGTCGAGATTATTCTGCAGCTGAAAATGCGCCAGAAAGGTTTCAAATCTCACTAGTGAGAAATCGCCCAGAGTATCACATTGATAGAGCGCCTGCAGCGCCGCCTCGCGGCATAAACGTCTAGATTTCACGCAGCTCTCATCCTCTACAACACATGCCCCATCTTATCCCGTTTTGTACGGAGATAATGCGCGCTACACGGATCCGGTGCCGCAATCATAGGAACTCGCTCAACTATTGAGATACCACACCACTCAAGCTCCTCGCCCTTCTGGGGGTTGTTCGTAATAAGCCTAATTGCACGAATTCCCATCGACAATAACATATGCGCTCCGACCGCAAACTCCCTCTCATCCGCCTCGAATCCAAGCTCCAGATTAGCCTCTACGGTATCGAGCCCCTGATCCTGCAACTGATAGGCCCTGACCTTATTCTCAAGCCCTATTCCACGCCCCTCCTGCCTTAGGTAGAGGATAATTCCGGCGCCCTCCTGCACTATTAGCTGCATCGCGCCGGCGAGTTGCTGCCCACAATCACATCTGCGGCTCCCGAAGACATCCCCTGTCAGACACTCTGAATGTAGCCTAACAAGGGGCGCATACGAGGTCGGCATCGCCGCTAGATCCCCCCGTATAAGGGCCAGGTGCTCCTTCCCACCAACATCATCTGCATATACGGTGGCCTGAAATGGTCCAAAGTCGGTTGTAACCTCGCCTGTACTAAGTTGTCGCACCGCTATCTCATTAAGGGTCCTGTAGTTACGGATCGCTTCGATGCTAGTGATACGGAGCCCATGCTTACGTGCAAAATCTAATAGCTGCGCCCCGCGCGCCATACTACCGTCGGCGTTTAGTATCTCACAGAGGATTCCAGAGGGGGTTATTCCTGCCAGACGCGCTAGATCAAATACCCCCTCAGTATGCCCCTTGCGCCCCAGCACCCCGGCTTCATTAGCTATAAGAGGAAATACATGCCCGGGGCTAACGAAGTCACTAGCGCAAGCCTCAGGCTCTATCATCTTGCGCATGGTATAGGCGCGCGCTGCCGCGGTTACACCGAACGGCACAACGTCTCTATGATCAAGGCTGATGGCAAAGGGGGTCTGGAATTGGGAGTTGTTATTGAGCACCTGTAGGGGCAGGTTTAGACGGTGCGCGATATCCCCGGCTACACTAACGCAGATTAGTCCACGCGCCTCTGTCATAAGGAAGGCGACTGACTCTGCCGTGACTGCCTCCGTTGCAAAAAATATATCGCCCTCATTCTCGCGGTCGTTATCATCAACAACGATTACGCCCTTACCGCTCTTAAAGTCGGCTAGCACATCTTCAAATGAATCAAGTGGTAATGGATCTGCCGCATGACTAATTGTTACAGCCATGAGATTTCCAGAGCTATCCGTTGCCGATCTGCTTGTCGGTCTCGGCGTCATTACCTGGTGTTCCAAGGCTCTGCAGCGCATCAACGAATTGATTTACATCTGAGAACTCACGATATACCGAGGCAAATCGCACATATGCTATCTTATCGAGTTTTCGTAGCTCATCCATAACGGCTTCACCCACGACACGGCTATCGACCTCTTTTAGGCATAGCTCCTGCGCCCGTTTTTCGACCGTTTCAACCGCTGCATGGATCGCCTCAGTACTTACAGGGCGCTTCTCGCAGGCTCGTCTGAATCCACCCAAGATCTTCTCGCGATCAAAAATCTCGCGACGACCATCCTTTTTGATGACAACTGGCAAGATAAGCTCAACCCTTTCGTAGGTTGTAAAGCGAAAGCCACAATCTTGGCATTCACGCCTACGGCGAATAGCCCCAGCGTCGCTGCGTGAATCGGTTACAGATGTTTTTTCAGAGTTGCATTTTTGACAGAACATGCTTTTTACTCTTTCCTACGATACGAGACGATGCTTATAGAGTGGAAAGCCCTTGCTGAGCTCCTGTACCCGACTGTGTATCGAGTTCAAGTTACCCTCATTTCCTACGTTTCTAAGCGCCTCTAGGATAAAAGCCGCTATCTGTTCCATCTCTTTTACCCCCATACCGCGAGTTGTCAGGGCTGGAGTTCCAAGTCGCACACCGCTACAGATAGCTGGTGGCTGCGGATCAAAGGGAACCGTATTTTTATTGCCGGTTATTCCAACACTATCCAAGGTCTCCTCTCCTACCTTACCTGTTACACCGACTGGACGCAGATCTACCACAAGCATGTGGCTATCGGTTCCACCAGATACTACCTGTAAGCCACGTTTGATCAGAGCATCAGAGAGAGCTTGCGCATTCTCAACAACTCGCGCCGCATAGATCTTAAAATCAGGAGAAAGTGCCTCCTTAAACATAACCGCCTTGGCAGCGATCGTATGCATGTGCGGTCCACCCTGTAGTCCAGGGAAGATGGCTTTATTGATCGCCTTGCGATGGATCTCCCTGCCCATCACCATGCCTGAGCGTGGACCTCGTAGAGTTTTATGCGTGGTGGTTGTCACGATATCGGCATAATTGACTGGTGATGGATATGCACCCCCAGCGATCAGCCCAGAATAGTGCGCGATATCTGCCATCAAAATAGCCCCAACCTCATCTGCTACTTCACGGAAGAGCTTCCAATCGATCTTTCTGGAGTACGCTGTAGCACCTGCGATAATGAGCTTCGGCTTATGTTGATGCGCGAGTGACCTGACCTGCTCGGGATCGATTAGACAGTCCGATGGCCGCAAACCGTATCCAATTACGTTATAGTGCCGACCAGAAAAATTTACGGGACTGCCGTGCGAAAGGTGTCCACCCTGATCAAGGCGCAATCCCATAAAGGTATCGCCTGGCTTAAGGAAGGCCTCAAACACGGCCTGATTAGCCTGCACACCTGAGTGCGGCTGTACGTTTGCAAAATCAGCACCGAAGAGCTCGCACGCTCGTGCGCTTGCAAGGTTTTCAACCTCATCAACAACCTGACATCCCCCGTAGTAGCGCTTTCCAGGTTGCCCCTCAGCGTATTTATTAGTCAGTACAGAGCTCATCGCTTCGAGCACCGCCTCGCTGACGAAGTTCTCGCTTGGGATCATCTCAAGCCCGTACTCCTGGCGCTCCGTTTCCCGTTGGATTAGGTTGTAGATCTCAGGGTCAACTTCATTCAGCTTTCTGCTACGGGACTCATACGATGGTGTTGTGGCGCTCATCTAAAAACTCCGGAATGTACGAACAAAAAAGGGACCTCGAAGGGTCCCTAGAGCATACCAAATTCATCTCTACTATGAAGGATGAACTTTATATGCTCGCATCAGTTAGTTCTTTGACTGGATGTACTTAGTTACATCATCAACGGTCTGGATCTTCTCAGCGTCCTCGTCTGGAATCTCCATCTCGTATTCCTCTTCGAGGGCCATAATCAACTCAACGATATCGAGAGAATCTGCACCAAGGTCCTCAATGAATGAGGCCTGTGGAGTAACTTCCTCCAGGCTGACACCAAGTTGGTCTACAATAATCGACTTAACGCGCTCTGAAATCTCTTCAGGTGTTGCCATGGAACCGTTCTCCTAAATGGTACTTTAATAAATTTACGACGAATCGACTTGGTCATACTTCGAAGGCTGTCGCCTGAAAGATATCTCATTCAAGCCCTACCCTCGATCTCAAACAAGCCTCTTTCAGAAGGCCTCTGACCTCGAACGTCGAATAGACCCGAATCTAATTAGACCAGGGACTAATAGTCAAGAGGTTGAGGCTTAACTATACTACTACTACCTAATAATAAGTAGTTATAGAGGCCATATAGTCATCGCGCAGGGGTACCCTTAGGCTAAACACCCCCTTTTAGAGCTGAAACTCATCTTTTGGGTGATATATTGGGAAACATCCTCTTAATCTGGCACCATAACGATTAAGAATAGGGCCAGAGAGAAGATATCGAGGGGATATGGAGGGGATATGCGGCAAGAAAATGACAAATCCAGTAGGAACCGAGACTCTGGGCCAGGGCCATACAATCCATCTATATATGATATCAACGTGCTTAATGATGCACTCGGCCTTCCAAGCAACTCAGGGACCAGGGACATTGCAGACTCCCTTTCTGCACTACTAAAGAGGGCTAAAACGCTTGCACTAGGCGGCCTAGCTGATACCTGTCTAACAAAGATTGAGAACGCCTATCTACCACCCAAAGCAGGCGAGCTAGCCTTTAGCGCCGGTATCCGGGTCCCCTCAGAGAAGGACCTAACCGAGATCGTAAATATGACCCGTGTCCTTAATTCACTAGTCAATAACTTTAAACCCGTACCCATCCAGGTAATTCCAGCTCCTAAAGATGGGCAGAGTTTATGCCTTCCTCCAGTGCCTCTACAGGCTCTCCCCCTTAGCTCGGATATACTACAGCAGAGGGCGCTAGAGTTTCTTAAACATGAGGGGATCCTCTACCCGGAGGCCAAAAAAGATGTTCCTCCAGATCCCGCTCTGCTTAATAAACACAACTTAAAGTGGAAGTGGTGCAAGGAAAGAAGTTCGTGGGAGCCGGTAACGATGAGTGGGCAAACCTCGCTCTTAAGGGGAAACTTTTATTACTTTGAAAAATATATAACCCCAGAAAATTATAAGCGCACCCCTGAATGCCTTAGATTTATTAGAGATCTAACTGGCATTTTAAACAAAGCCGAGGTTCTGCAAGACGCAAGATTGGGCGCTGGCTTCGTGCCACAATTCGAAAAATATCGCCGTGCTGCGCTCTATCGACTCTGTGCAGCTACAAGAGAATAGTAGCTGCGTGGCAACTACATATACATCCCGCCGTTAATCCCGATCACCTGTCCGGTAATATAGGCCGCGCTATCGGATGCCAGGAACGAAACCAATTCAGCCACCTCATCTGCCTGTCCGTAACGGGCTAGCGGAATAGCTTTCATATGCTCCGCTTTAAGCTTCTCATCGAGTGTGGCGGTCATATCGGTCTCGATAAATCCCGGCGTGATAGCGTTAACTGTGATATTACGTGAGGCTAGTTCCTTAGCCATCGCCTTCGTCATGCCGATCATACCGGCCTTTGATGAGACGTATGGAGTCTGTCCAGCGTTACCCATCTCTCCTACAACGGAGCTGATATTTACTATACGGCCCCACCTGGACCTAATCATGAGCTTCGCCGCTGCGCGCGCGCAGAAGAACGAGCCGTTAAGATTAACGGCGAGGGTTGCCATCCAATCTTCGTCCTTCATGCGTAGCAAAAGTCCATCTCGCGAAATGCCTGCGTTGTTGACCAGGATATCGAGCTGTCCGTGCTGGGCTTTGATCTCTGTGAAGGCCGTATCTACCGCTGCGCTATCCTGTACTGGGAACTGGCGCAACTCTCCATCACTACCAACCTCACGGATTGCGTCTAAGGTCTGCTGTGCGGCGTCCGGTGATGATGAGTAGTTTACGATTACATACACACCGCGCTTAGCAAGCGTTAACGCTATGGCGCGTCCAATTCCGCGCGATGCTCCGGTGACTAAGGCTATCTTTCTCTTATTTTCTGTCATCTTCTCCTCCAGTAGAAACCTTCCCTGCCCTCTCATCCTTAGGAGCACGCACTTTTTTTTCAAAGACACGCGACCATCCGTTACCGCCATCGTGGTCGACCTCACCTACCTTCGCATCAAGGTGGCTTAAGGCTACACTGAGCTTATCCATGACCGCCTCATCCACAAATTTCTGGGCTACGCGGATGCCGTTCATGACAGCCCGACTAGAGGATGAACCGTGGCACTTAATAGCTATCTGGCCGAGCCCAAGTAGCGGAGCTCCCCCATAGGCAGAGGGATCAAGCTTATCCTTAAAGACGCTCTTAAGAACTGGCTTTGCAAGCCAGAGTCCTATCTTGGCACGCAGGCTCTTCTCGACCATAGCCTTAACCGACTCAACAACGAGGCCCACACTGCCCTCCATGGCCTTAAGAACGATGTTCCCTACGAATCCGTCGCAGACTACAACGTCCACCACATCGCGTGCGATATCGCGTCCCTCAACGTAACCGATGAAGTTAATCCCCTCTACCTCTGAGAGCATCGTTGCTGCCGAGCGGATAATATCGTTACCCTTGGTTGGCTCCGTCCCGTTTGAAAGAAGGGCTATACGGGGCTTCTCGCACCCTAGCGCAGCCATTGCATAGTGATGCCCCATCAACGCAAATTGAACGAGCTGGAAGGCTTGGCATCCCGTATTAGCGCCGGAATCAAGGAGTACTGTTGGGGTTCCAGAGACACCCTTCGGAATAAGCGAGGCGATCGCGGGTCGTGCGATTCCTGGCAACGTTCCTCCAACGAACACACCTGCAGCCATAATAGCGCCGGTGTTACCTGGGCTAACCACTGCTGAGGCCTTACCTGCCGCTACAAGCTCAAACGCAACGCGGATAGAGGAGTCCTGCTTGCCACGAATTGCAAGCCCTGGAGACTCATCCATGCCGATTACCTGCGAGGCGTGCTGGACAGTGATAGGAAGATTGGAGAGATCGGGATAGGTGGAGAGCAGCTCATTTAGCTGCTTCTCATCCCCTACAAGGATCGAGGGAATACCGGTAGCACGAGCTGCATCAACTGCACCCTGCACCACCACCTTTGGGCCATGATCTCCCCCCATCGCATCGAGCGCTATAGGAAGCATCATTTTGGACTGACTCTCAGATTTGGAGGTCACGCGTTATATCTCAGACACCATTTAGGCGGCCGTTTTTTCTGCACTAACCACTTTACCGCGGTATGTTCCGCAGCCACCGCAAGCACGGTGAGGAAGTACAGGCTCTGCACACTTTGGACAGATATTAGCATAAGTACGTGTTAGGGCGTGATGAGAACGCCGCATATTTCTTTTTGAACGGGAGGTTCGTTTTTTAGGAACTGCCATAAATCACAACCGGAATCGAAAAAATCGCTAGTTAAGAGGTGAGTTTGTAGCACGCTTTGCGTGCGTAATTCAACCCTACCACTCCCTACTTCCATGGGTTAATGGATGAGAGATCGGTACAAACGGGTATTTGCTCAGAAAACTCCTGATGCAAAGCAGGTAAGCACCTAGAAACCCTATGAAAATGCTAATTTCAGTAAGTCCGAATGGAATTGAGTTCGGGCTCATCTCTGGCATAATAATAAGGTATCTATCGAGCCACACCCCGGTCATAAGCACCACACAGACAACTGCATAGGTAACGCGGTTCTTCTTTAGATCACGACTTAAAAGCGCCACAAATGGGATTATAAAAGACATCGGGAACACAACCCATGCCAACCCCATCCACGGGAACTCCCGCGTACGGAGGATCATCCACTGTGTCTCCTCAGGGAGATTGCCGTACCACTGAGTAAGAAACTGCGACCAGAACATATATCCCCACAACATACAGAACCCCAGACAAAGCTTGCCCAGATCCCAGAATTGCTGTGTGGTAATTAATTCACCGAAGGCTTTCTTCTTTCTTGCAAAGTACATCGTCATAAGCGCCAGCCCGGCCCAGGCGATGTAGATCTGGCTGATAAAGATAAATGCACCGAAGAGGGTCGAAAACCAGGTCTGGTTCTGCCCCATGATCATCTCAAATGCAAATAAGGACACGATAATTGCGTACATAAATACAATGACTGGAGCTGTCGTCGACATCTTACGCTGCAGCGGAATAACCTCACGCTCAGCTCCTTTCCAACCGCGCGTAAGAAATCTGTGAATCGGAAGATCCCAACGTCTTTCGTCCTTGGCGCGCTCACGAGCGAGTCCAACGTCACCACGTAGGGAGAGTCCAACAAAGCGCGCCATCATAAAATAGAGCGCGAAAAACAGGACTGAGAAACGTACGTAGACGAACTCAGGATCCATCCACATCTCTCGCCCTGGCATCGGATGACGACCCCAGTAAAATATGTACTCACGCCCAAAATAGGTGATAAGGAACATCACGAACGCTACGGGTAGATAAGCTACGTTTGCCTCTGCGATGCGTCGTACCGGAGCGCCCCACTTTGCGCGCACAATCTGCATGATAACCGTGGTCATCACTCCACCAAGCGCTAAGCCCTGAAAGTAAACTGCATTGACGTAGAATGCGCCCCAGGTGGTGGCTGCATCACCGAACATCAGGTTATAGGAAAAAACTACTACTCCGAAATATATCATCGCCCAAAGGTATAGGTAGGTTTTTGTCTTGATAGATATCGGACCAGCATCAACCACCTTCTCGATGCTTACTGGAACCGTGTGTACATGCGACATATTATTAACCTTACTGATTTACAGATTGCTGATTCTTAACGTAGTTCACGATATCCCAGTGCTCTGTTGGAGAGAGCTTCCAACCGTGGCCAGGCATAAGACGGATTCCGAAATGGATCGTAGCGTAGATATTTGCATCACTGCGCGTTTTATACATATCGAGGGTCAGATCGGGGGGGGTCTGGAGCGCCTTTGCTCCAACTAGCCCAGGGGCATAAGGCTTCTTGCTGATATCGCCGTGACACGGCAGGCAGTTAATAGCAAATAAGCGCTTACCATGCGCAATTGAATTGGCATCACCTGGCAAAGGATTAGTGAGCTTCTCTGCTGCCTCTCTTGATGCAACGTAGTAGTCCGACATTCCGATTGCAACGGTGCCTGGAACCTTGTCACGCATCATCGCACCGGTACGCTTCTGTACGTCCACCATATCGTCGTTGAAAGGAAGCGCTAGCGCCTCACCTGTTAGGAGTAGACCAGCTACTACTACTACAACAACCGCTTTTATCTTATTAAAACGAGCTACGCTCATTCTTCCCTCACCTCAAATTACAAGCTATCCCTAACGTCAACCTCATCTGCGCCAGAATCAAAAAGGTGCTTTTTAACACCCTCTACCTGATTACCGGTGCAAGCTACAACCACTCCAAACTTATCATGCGAAAACCGGGGGTCATACCCTGCGGTACGGAGCACGCTCGGGATCTTACAAAAGATAAAGATCGCCAGCAGGGTGCCGAGCCCTCCAAACAGGATGGTCCACTCATACCCAGGCACGAAGAAGGCCGGAATTGATGCTATGTTCTTGGCTGAAGTTCTCATCGGCCAATCCAATGAACATAGGATAGCTAGTGCAAAACCGCAGCAGCAACCGATAAAGGCGCATGTTAACGATATTATCCGCACCGGGCTCTTCTGCGGGTAA
Organism: Pseudomonadota bacterium; assembly: GCA_026390555.1. NCBI lineage: Bacteria > Pseudomonadati > Pseudomonadota > Pseudomonadota bacterium. Next base: position 19,375 of record JAPLFS010000017.1, on the reverse strand, counting down.
GTAACCTCCTCAATCTCATGGCGCGGCACTGGCGAATAGAGGCGATAATCAAACTTCTCTGATTGCACCTGCTTGACCGCATTCAGGGCGTCATCCATGAATGTAAATATTCCAACAACAGCTCTACTTGAAGATTCAACCATATATTTAGATCCCTTTTAGTGCCCCGCGTTAGCGTGTGTCGCCATGCCGTGACTGTGCCCGTCATCTGCGTTCCTCATCGGCGGTGGCAAGATCTCTTTAATCTCAACTATAGCCACCGATGGAAAGAACTTAATAAAGAGGGTCATCCACATACCGAACCACCCGAACGCTCCAAGCGTAATACCGACCTCTATCCATGAGAAGTTATAACCACCCCATGCTGCAGGGATAAACTCCCTCGTCAGAGACTGGAAGATGATATTAAAGCGCTCTAGCCACATGCCTATGTTGATAAAGATGGATAGCACGAATAAGAACGCGATATTAGTCCTAAGGGACTTAACCCAGAGGAGCAGTGGGAAGATACAGTTACAGAAGGTCATGCCCCAGAACGCCATCCAGAACTCCCCGAACGGTCTAAACCAGAACTGGAACCGCTCGAACTGGTTGTTACTAAACCATGCTATGTAAAACTCGGTGAGGTAAGCGTAAGTCACCACGCCGGAGGTCATCAAGATCAGCTTGCTCATAGCATCGAAGTGAAACGGTGTGATCAAGCGCTCCAGCCCGAAAGCCTTCCGCAACGGGATAATTAGCGTGATAACCATGCCAACCCCAGAGAAGATAGCACCTGCAACGAAGTACGGCGGAAATATAGTCGTGTGCCAGCCTGGAACTATACTCATCGCGAAGTCCCATGATACCACCGAGTGCACCGACACTACGAGCGGTGTAGCAAAAGCCGCGAAGATTAGATACGCCGCTGTATAGTGCTTCCACTGCGTGTGGCTATTACGCCAACCGAGAGAGGTTACACCGTACAGAACCTTGCGGAACTTAGTAGTAGCACGGTCGCGCGCCGCCGCTATGTCGGGGATAAGTCCAACAAAGAAAAAGGTGGCTGAAATTGTAAAGTATGTCGACACTGCGAATACGTCCCAGAGAAGAGGCGAGCGAAAGTTCGGCCAAAGGGCTCTCTGATTCGGATACGGCATAAGCCAGAGCGCATACCATGGGCGTCCAAGGTGGATGATTGGAAATAGTCCAGCGGTCATAACCGCGAATACCGTCATCGCCTCCGCCAATCGGTAGATCGGTTGTCTAAAAGAGGCCCTAAAAAGATAGAGAACTGCAGAGATAAGGGTTCCGGAATGTGCGATACCGACCCAGAATACGAAGTTCGTAATGTAGGTTCCCCATCCGATCGGACTGCTCTTGCCAGATTCACCGAATCCGCTCCACATCTGATAAAACCAGCATGAAGCCCCCATGGCGAGAAAAGCTAGGCAGGTAAAGAGCAACATGTACCAGCCGGTCCCTGGTGGCTCAAGCATCTTGAGAACCGTATCGTTAACCTCGGCATACGTTAGCGGGGCTTCTTTCTTTGGGTCATGCGTGTGCTGATTATGTTTCATACGTAAGATTCTCTTCTGAAGCTCTCTAATCCCTAAGCCTTGTAACGAATATCATTAAGGTAGCTCACCGATGGCTGCGTATTAAGGTGGTGATTTAGCACCTTGTATGCGCGCTCATGCTTAGCAAGCTTACTTACTCGACTGTTTGGATCCTTAAGGTTACCGAAGGTCAGCGCCTGTGTTGGACAGGTTTGAACGCATGCCGGTGTAATCTCTCCATCCTCAACCATTCGTCCAAGATCCTTAGCGATATCCTTAGCCCCAACGATACGTTGAACACAGAAGGAGCACTTCTCCATCACACCAGCGGTCCTCTTGGTCACATCCGGATTAAGCTGCCAATCAAGCAGCTCAGGCCACTCATATTGGAACCAGTTAAAGCGCCGAACCTTGTACGAACAGTTGTTGGCGCAGTATCTAGTTCCCACGCAACGGTTGTATACCATTGCGTTCATACCCTCTTCGTTATGGTAGGTGGCATAAACTGGACAAACCGGCTCACACGGAGCGTTTTGGCAGTGCTGACACATCATCGGCATAAAGCTAACCTTGAGCTCCTCACCCCCATCCTCGGTTTTAATCTTATCGTAGTAGCGCTCGATTCGGATCCACGCCATCTCTCGACCCTGCGAGACGACCTTCTTTCCAACCACCGGGATATTGTTCTCGGCAGAGCATGCGACAACGCATGCTGAGCATCCGGTACATGCTGCGAGATCAATCGTCATACCCCACTGATAAAGGGGATGCTCCCTCTGCTCATACATCTGCTTGGGTTCGTGGTGTTCCCCGTGTCCAGCAGCATGCTCATCACCGTGTGCATGCGCTGCCGCTTTGCCGGTAATAATTGTGGTACGGGCCAGTTCGCGTCCCTCCTGTGAACTAAACTCCTGGGTAACAACCAGGTTACCTGAGCCTAGGCCGCGCATAACCTTAACCGCACCTCCAGTAAAGGCGAGCGTATCAACACCGCGCGCGAGCCCCTTTGAAATGAGCGAGTAGACGCTACCACCTTGGCCACTGTTCTGTGCGTAGCGGCCATAGGCCGAGTGCCCCTGTCCAAACGGAATAGCTACGATGCCGACATGCACGTGTTCGGTGACGTAGGCAGGCAGATGCACCTCTCCGTTGTCGGTACGAACGATAACAGCATCCCCTTGCGCGATGCCTAGATCCTTTGCGGTATCTGGATGAAGCTCCGCCCATGCTCCCCATACAGCCTGGGTAATCGGATCTGAGAGCTCCTGCATCCATGGTCGATTAGCTGCGCGACCATCGAAGGTCTTAACCGATGGATACGGATAGAGCGCAAGTTCACCGTGATGCAAAGCCTTTACGCTCTTACCGAAGGTTAGGGAGAATACGGCTGGATTGATGCTTGGAGTAACACTGCTCAAGCCGTTTGTGTTTGTGTCTGGGAAGTACCCACCCTTTTCAAGACTGGCGCGCCAGAAGCTCTCGCTATCGACGGGGCTCTTACCAACGGTCGCCTTGAGAAAGCTCGACTTTACATAAGCATCAAACGTTGCTGTCTCACCGGCTATCTGCTTGTTAGCAAGTGAAGCGAGCGTAAGCAGAACATCTCCAACGCTCTTTGTATCAAAGATCTGCCGCATCGCTGGCTGCATCAGAGAGACGCCACCGTTACTCTGCGTAACGTAGCCCCAATCCTCAAGCGAGGTGTGCACTGGCAGAACGTAATCAGCCATCTGCGCGGTCTCATCGAGGTGGCTTGCGAGCGCCACTACTAAGCCGACCTTCTTGCCCTCACCCTTGATGCCAACTCTATTAACTGCGTACTCGTAACCAAAAGCATCTGGAAAGGTGAACTGTGGATTAGTGCCGCATGTAATCAACAGGTCAACCTTACCTGCCTGCATATCATCGATAGTAGCAGAAAGTTGCGCTGCCGAGGATTTCGGTGTGCTAACCGCTGCGATGTCGATGGTCTTGCCAACGTTACCAAGCATCACGTTAAGGATATTAACTGCGACGAGTAGCGGCAGCGGATCCTGCGTTGCTGTAGCTGCTCCACCGGCTAATACTAGGGATGAATCAGACTCGCTCAGGTACTCTGCTACAAGCAGCAGCTTAGCCTTTGGAATTCCGGTCTGCTCCTCAATCTCTGTTGGAGAGATCCCGCGGGTAAGTTGCGTGAGCTTTGATTTAACATCCTCACTTAGGCCCTTGGTGCGGCCCCTTTCAAGCATCGCTCCGATCAGGAACAATGCTATGCGAGCCTCTGAACCAACGTTGGATTTAAGCCAGAGATCGGCGTTCGCTCCGGTTAAGGAGAGGCGTGGCTCAACGTGCACGAAACGAAGCGGCTTCTCTGCGCGACGCGCATCGGCCCACTGCCGCGCATACCCTACCGGATTGGCCCAGGTCTCAAGAAAATCAGCGCCAAAGTTAACAACAACTTGGGCCTTATCGATAGCAAAGGTCGGAACACCGTAAACGCCGTACACCATCTCGGCAGCCTTTGCGACCGCGACCGGCTGCATCGGGTCCCATACGACCTGCGAAAATCCAAACTGTTTTGCGAAAGATCCTGCCAGGTCCGAATAGCCCGACTGTAACTCGCCTGTAAGAAGCACCTTCTTGTTGGTAGAATTGGTGAGCGCCTCACCGATCTTGCCATAGACCTCATCCCAGGTGGTTGGTTCAAACACGGGGCCGGTTGCAGAGGTGCGAACCTTCTTAAGGGGCTGACGGATACGATCTGGATCGTAGAGCGACTGCAATGACGCCTGACCAAGCGCGCAGAGGCTGCCTCGGTTGACCGGACTATGAGGATTACCCTCAATCTTAACTGCACGTCCCTCACGGGTACGAACACGGATACCACAACCGGCTGAGCACTCCGTACAAGTAGAGCTGTACCAAACCGAAACACCCGGTATCTGCTCGGGGATGCCCTTTACGTTAGGGAGGATCTTCTGCTCAACTGGATTTGCGCAGGCCGCAGCGCTGAGCGCCGTTGTTGCTCCGAGGACCTGCAGAAAGCGCCGCCTAGAGATCTGGACTAACCCAGCTCCGGTTTCTGTCACGCTCTGCTCACCTTGGCTGCTTCCGTTTAACTGAACTATCTTGCCTTCCATCTCGAGACCTTTAAAAAACGCCCGTTGTATTTCTTAAACTTTTAGCTGCTAACCCTTAGCGCCTAACCCTTAACGATGACCGTGGCACACTAAACAATCGATACTTGCGCCGCGCTCACGGTGGCAACTTATGCACCACCCCATCTTCATCGATGATACTCGCTCTACCTGCGCCATCTCCGGTATCTGTCCGTGACACTCCTGACAGGTAACACCAGCTTTAACGTGTCGTTTGTGGTTGAATTTAAGGTAGTCGGGCATAACATGCACCTTTACCCATGGGATAGGTTCTGCTCGCTTATAGTAATCCTTAAGCTTTACGATATCCGCCTTACCCTGCTCGCTCTTGCCTGCAACCAATGCTGCGTGACAACCCATACAGGTCTCCTCCTCTGGGATAGCTGCATAGGCTGCCTTGCTAACAGACCAGTGGCAGTACTGACACTCCATGCGGTTCTGCTGAACGTGGATAACGTGACTGAAGTGAATTGGCTGCTCCGGGCTATAACCACGGAGACGCGGTGGCGGGCCGAACCAACGAAAGTGATCCGTTAGGTTAAGGTCCCACAGGGCGGCCTGCCCATCGTTGTACACCCCAGTGCGCACACCAAGGGCGGGATATGATGGCGCGCTCGCTGCTGCGACCGGTTGCGCGGTAGCCTCTTCACTCCCCTGCTGAGATCCGATGGTAAAAATAGCAAGTGCCAGAACACTAGCCGCTACGAATGCAAATCTGATTTTTTTTATCATGGGTGACGCTGATATTTCATGAACACGCCTAGCTCTACCGCTTCCCACATCTGGAAAACGGCTGCTTTTAATGTCCACCTACAATACATGTAAGCCGAAGCCTGCACCGACAGACCTGAGGGTCCTGTTTAGAAACAACGGTGGGTCTAACAACCCGCACTAGCAACCGGCCTAACGACCTAGGAGTAATGGAAAACGTCGTCCCCCCTGTACCTCAAATAACGTTGGGGTGAGCTTCGATCTAAGATCTAGATCGAATTTAGAAATAAGGGAATATCCCATGGTAATAAAACAGTGTTTTTGCATCGATGGTTGCATAGATCTTCGCTAGTGTGTGCACTATGAAGACCCCCCAGACCCTCTCTTTAATAAACGGTGAGCTCTGTTGTGCATCCTCGGGTGCCACCTTTGCGGTCACAAATCCAGCTACGAACGAGCTGCTTGCGCACGTTCCGCTGCTCGATGCAGAGCAGATAGATGGCGCTATCGCTGCGGCCAATAATGCCTTTATCCCCTGGAAAAGCCGCCCTGCCCGTGAGCGAGCAACTTTTTTGCGAACTCTTGGTGACCTGCTTATACATAACAGTGAGAGCTGCGCCCGCATCCTCACCCTCGAGCAGGGCAAACCGCTCAAAGAAGCGCTAGGAGAGGTTTCTTACGCTGCTAATTATCTTTACTGGTTTGCGGAGGAGGCTGTACGGGTGTACGGCGATATTATTCCATCAGACTCGCCCACAAAACGGATCCTAGTCTTAAAGCAACCGATCGGTGTTGTCGCAGCAATAACCCCCTGGAACTTTCCGATTGCGATGCTTACTCGCAAAATGGCTGCGGCTTTGGCAGCGGGCTGCACATTTATCGGAAAACCTGCCCCTGAAACGCCCCTCTCGGCCCTATTTCTTGCTGAACTTTGCCAGCAAGCTAAGCTGCCGGCTGGTGTTGTAAATATCATCACCGGGGATGCCGAGCTGATTGGTAAGCAGTTAATGCGCTCAAGTCTAGTCAGAAAGATTAGCTTCACTGGCTCAACCGAGGTTGGAAAGATCCTTATTAGAGAATCGGCTAATACGGTAAAGAAACTAACGTTGGAGCTTGGCGGCAACGCACCATTGATCGTCTTTGAGGATGCCGATCTAGACAAGGCGCTTACGGGTGCTATCTCAGGTAAGTATAGAAACGCGGGTCAAACCTGTATCTGTATTAATCGCTTCCTAGTGCACGAGAAGATCTCTGAAAAATTCACAGAGCGTTTAGTGAGACGTTCGCGTGAACTTATTCTAGGTAACGGGCTTGATGAAAAAACAGATCTTGGTCCCCTAATCTCCGATCAAGCGTGCGCTAAGGTCTCTGCTCTTGTCAGTTCAGCACTCCGTGAGGGCTCAACCTTGGCGCTTGGTCCGGCGCCTGGTCCAGCTCCTGATGCTGGCTCACGTTTTATCTCGCCAGTGGTGCTTACAAACGTGCGGCCATCGATGCAGATCTGGCAGGAGGAGATCTTTGGCCCAGTATGTACCGTCACAACCTTTAAGAGCGAGGCTGAGGCGATCTCGCTTGCGAACGATACAACCTACGGACTTGCTGCGTACCTATATTCTAGAAACCTCAGCCGTGCTCTAGCGCTTGCTGAGCAGCTAGATTTTGGCATGGTTGGGATCAATGACACCGCTATATCAGCAGTTCAGGCCCCCTTTGGCGGCGTGAAACAGTCCGGCTTTGGACGTGAGGGCAGCAGGTACGGAATCGATGATTACCTGGTGTTAAAGTACCTTTCGGTGGGGGAGTAGGAATCTGTTATCCTCTCAGCCGTTGCTATGCCCTCAAACAACTCTGGTGCGGATGTTTTGCTATAGCCCGCGCCCCAATACCGTATCCCTAGCAATCGCCCCCATCTCTAGATAGTCGAGCGTATAGTGCAGCCCCCTACTCTCCCTGCGCTCAAGGGCGCTCCGGATCACAAGCTCTGCAACTAGGCTTAAGTTTCTTAGCTCAAGTAGGTCCGACGTTACGATACAGCTATGATAGTACTCCTGAATCTCTCTACGCATTAGCTCTATTCTGTGTAGCGCGCGCTCAAGCCGCTTGGTGCTTCGAACGATACCAACGTAGTTCCACATCGTTCTACGAATCTCGTCCCAATTCTGGGTAATTACAACCTGCTCATCGCTATCAACGGCGTTGCCAGGGTCCCATGGCCGCGGCGTGGCCTCGACCCGATATTGCCCGCGGTGCTCAATCGCATGCAGCGCTGCGCGGTGACCAAACACCACCCCCTCAAGCAGCGAGTTAGATGCAAGTCTGTTAGCGCCGTGTAGTCCGGTACAGGCACACTCCCCTGCAACATAGAGATCTATAATGTCAGTTCTGCCCTCACGATCACTTACCACTCCACCACACAGGTAGTGTGCCGCAGGAACAACCGGTACCGGCGCCGTGGTGATATCAAAGCCGTAAGAGAGGCAGCGTTGATAGATGGTCGGAAAGTGGCCTTTGATAAATCCCGCATCACGGTGCGAGATATCTAGCAACACATGCTCATCACCATGCGTTTTCATCTCATAGTCTATAGCCCGTGCAACGATATCGCGCGGCGCAAGCTCCCCCATCTCGTGATACTTATGCATAAATGGCTCACCATTAATGCGCAGAAGCTTTGCACCCTCACCACGCATCGCTTCCGTCAATAGATAGCTCTTAGCCTGTGGATGAAAGAGGCAGGTCGGATGAAACTGAAAGAACTCCATATTAGCTACGCGCGCGCCGGCACGGTAACACATAGCGATCCCATCTCCTGTGGCAACATCGGGGTTAGATGTATAGAGATAGATCTTTCCCGCTCCACCGGTAGCAACGAGCACCTTATCGGCTAATACCACCTCAATCACACCACCCTTAAGAACGTAGGCACCAAGCACCTTGCTCGGCCCAGAGAGGTTCGGGTTAATCTTACCTGTCGTGATCAGGTCAACCGCATTTGAGTCGGTAAGGAGCTGGATATTAGGGTGCTGCTGCACGGCCTTTAACAGGGCGCTTTGAATCTCACTTCCCGTTGCATCGCCGGCATGAAAGATACGACGCCGCGAGTGTCCCCCCTCGCGGTGCAGGTGAAAATCACCGCTATCATCAAGATCAAATTTAGTTCCGAGATCTACTAGCTCCTGAACACGCGCCGGGCCCTCTCGCACAACAAGCTCAACGATCTCTTGATTACAGAGCCCGGCCCCACATTTAAGGGTGTCTTCAATGTGCAGCTCAGGGGAGTCGTCCGGTTGATGAACCGCTGCGATTCCCCCTTGAGCCCATAAGGTAGATGAGGAGCGCGTGTCACGCTTAAAAAGGATCGCAACGCTACCGTGCTCAGCAACCTTCAGAGCGTAGCTAAGGCCTGCGATGCCGCCCCCAATTACAAGGAAATCGTAACGGTTCATAACAAGGGCAAATTCCAATCTTTAGCAGCCCTAGATCTGCATATTACTTGTGTGCGCATAAATATCCCACTAGAATCTTTTAATTATATGAACGTACATAACCCACTACTTACTCGATCTTCACATATCCCCTTTGACTCCTTTAAGCCAGAACAGATCGCACCGGCGGTAGATGTGCTGCTTGAAGCGACTACTAAGGAGCTTAATCTGATTAAGCGCGTGTCGGGGGCGCGCACCTTCGAGAATACCATGCTTGCGTTCGATAACTTGGCTCTTAATCTCGATTTTGCCATCGGGATCGTCTCGCACCTTGAATCGGTCGCAACCACTACACAGTGGCGCGCAGCTTACAACGAGGTGCTTCCTAAGATAACTGAATTTAAATCAAAACTCATTCTCGACGAGGGGCTATGGAACGCCCTTAAAGAGTACTCAAACAGTGCGGAAGCAACCAGCTTAGTGCGAGAGAGGGAGCGATTCCTAGTCAAGTCGCTCGAGGACTTCAGAAGAAATGGCGCCGATCTCCCCCCCGAAAAAAAGGCGCTACTCTCTCAGATCAACACGGAGCTTGCTAAACTTACGAACTCATTTTCACAAAATGCCCTGGATGCCACTAACGCATTCGAGTTTATGATTACGAATGAGGGCGATCTTGCCGGACTCCCCGTAAGCGCTATTGAGATGGGGCGAGCCTCTGCTGATTCCAAGGGACTACCGGGCTGGCGCTTTACCCTACAGGCTCCAAGCTACATGGCTATTATGACCTATGCCGATAGCGCCCAGATCCGCGAAACATTTTACCGCGCCTATAATACCCGTTGCACTACTGGCCAATTCGATAACGTGCCCAACCTTTACCGCATCCTTGAACTGCGCCACCAGGAGGCTACCTTACTTGGGTTTAAGGATTTTTCTGATTTCACATTAGCAGATCGCATGGCACAGAACGGAGAAACGGCCCTGGCATTTGTCGATAATTTACGCTCCCGCATCGAGCAACACTTTTCTAGGGATCAGGCCGAACTAAAGAGCTTTGTACAGAGCTCGCTGGGAATCGATGCTAAAGCCATCCAGCCGTGGGATGTCGCCTACTACACAGAGAAGATGCGCAAGGCGCACTACGATTTCGATGAGGAGGATCTCCGGCCATATTTTCCACTGCCTCATGTTATGTCGGGCCTCTTTACGATCGTTGAGCGTGTTTTTGGAATCTCCGTCAAACCGAATTTTGAGCTTGCAACATGGGGGCCTGATGTAACGGCCTACTCCGCATTTGATACAACATCAGGCGCGTTAATTGGTTACTTTTATGCAGACCTGCACCCACGTGAAGATAAGCGTGGGGGTGCTTGGATGAACAGCTTTATAAGTCATATACCGAGCGATGGGGAGGCACTACCGCACGTTGGGTTAATGGCCGCTAACTTTACCTCGCCGCAGGATGGCAAACCCTCTCTCCTGACGCACGACGAAGTAACCACCCTCTTCCACGAGTTTGGTCACCTAATGCACCACCTCTGCTCGACCGTAGCCCTGCGCAGCCACGGCATGGATAGCGTTGCCTGGGATTTTATTGAGCTGCCCTCGCAGATATTAGAGAATTGGTGCTGGGAGAAAGAGGCGCTCGATCTAATCTCTAGTCACTATGAAAGTGGTGACAAGCTTCCGGCGGATCTATTCGACAAGGTGAGTAAGGCAAAAAACTTTAGAAGCGCCTCGTTCCTGATGCGGCAGCTTGGCTTCTCAACTACGGATCTTTTGCTGCACCGTTCATATAAGCGCGAACGGGATGGGGATATCCTTCCATACTGTAAACAAATTATAGAGAAATTCTCGTCGCTCCCACTACCTGATGACTTCGGCATGATAGCGGCCTTTACGCACCTCTTTAGCTCCCCGGTTGGATACGCCGCCGGGTACTACTCATATCAGTGGGCTGAGGTACTGGATGCTGATGCGTTCTCCCGTTTCCAGCTAGAGGGTTTTATGAATCCAGCTACCGGAAAGGCCTTTAGGGATACCGTTCTTAGCCAAGGGGACTCGAATGATCCGAACCTACTTTTTAGAGAATTTATGGGGCGAGAGCCAAATACAGCCGCCCTGCTTGAACGGGCTGGGCTTATATAGCCAATAATATCAGAGTATTAGCCAATTCTCTCTCGCTATTTTTACCTCGTCTTATCAATTCTCAAGTATTATAAGTAGATCTGCCGACCTTACCCTTCAGGATAAGCACCCTGCGTATTACTTAGAGGTGCTGCTGTACAGAGGCTGATAAGATGACGAAACAGGACGACTTAATATCTGCGCTAGAGGCCCAGGCCAAGCTTGGCTGGAAGGCTGCCAGCGAACTACTACACCCCTTTGGTCCCGTTGCGGCTAATTTCTCTGAGGCGATCCGCCTACTCGTACACCACTACGAACAGGGGGTAACGATAATCCCACATCCCGGTCAGAACCATATCTTGCGTCTGATGAAGAACAGCACCATCAAGGCTACTTACTACTTCGTTACTAAACAGTATCGGCCCGAGATACTACAGGGCAAGCACCCCCTTACTATCCAGGATCTATTTGAGGCATATGCTCCGATGGATCACGCTGCGATCCTCTCGTACTGCTATCTCTTTCGTAACCTCAGCCGAAAAATAGAGAAGGACGAGTGGGACTACGTACAGACACCGCTCTATGAGGCGCTTGCGGTTGGGGCATGTGCGGGACTCTGCGTTCCGGAGATCGGTTTTGGTTTTGGATTGCTTGGTCGAGGGCTGCGCTACCTAGCTTTTGCTGCATTTCTGCGTGAAAACAGGCGTGGCTTTAATGAATATAGGCAGCACTTAAAGAGTAGGGATCTTCCCTTTGACATCGAGTTTGAAGAGAGGATGTGGCAATGCAACAACGTGCAGGTCTCGGCTATAATTCTCGAACATATGGGATTCAACCGCTCAATCGCTGGTCAATACGTTGCAGCGGCTGAGCGCGATACTAATGCGCCCCCTGATACGCTCTACGGCGCTCGCTTTCGCATCGCAGAGGCCCTAATTGAATCCTACATGGAGCGTGGAGAGATCCCTCAAAGCTGCCCAGAATGGGTTGGAAAAGATCTCTCTATTCCGATAGAGGTCCGTGCAAAGCTACTAGCCGATCTACGCACCGTCATGTCGGATAGGAATCGTATTGAATGGCTTAACAAAGGAAGCTCCAGCATCAATGCGCAATCAACACCGGAGTTTTTTAATACTTTAAGTGCAGAGGTCTCCGCAAAGGAGCTCTCCCCTTTGTAGCCGCTACACTATCCTAGTGCTGTCCGTATCTGTTCTAGCCAAATAGTTGTTGAAATGAAAAAACACGGCGCAGCTAACCGATATGAGACTGCTGCTAAAATTCCATTTACCGGTGAAGCATTACACGTATTGGTCTAAAGCAAATTATGTAATTTGAGAGCTCTATCGGCAAACACATTATATAACTACTCGAAAGAATGTTGCATCAAATTGAAGTAGTCGGCCTGTCTTCTGATTCGCAAAACCTGGCTCAATTGACCAGAGCTCAAATCCCCTATCTTTTGCAAACTGAATAATATCCATGAAATCAGCCTGGCCCTCATACAGAGGTGCAATTGACATTTCAAGCAGCAAGCCGTTGGTACTTTGTAGAAGCGACTCCGCCCCCTTGAGCACCTGCATTTCGAAACCTTGCGTGTCGATTTTTAAAAATATATTTTTTAGTTCTGCTCTTTTTGCATATGTATCCAGTGTCATCAATGGCACTCTTTCTTTCTTGTAATACCTTGACTGTGGAGCTGCATCAGTATGCTCTTTTCGTATGTCAAGAATTGAACTACTTACCAAATTCTTTGATACATTGATTTCAGTGAATCCATCTTCAGAGCCAATGGCAGTTGCTTCTGCAACGACCCAATTGGGATTTGATGCCGCATTATTTTTTAATTTTTTATGGACATCTGAAAGTGGATCAAAAGATATGATCTTTCCTTTATACCCAGCCAAAAACAGGGCTGAAGCAAACTGCCCTTCGTTTGCTCCAATATCCAATACAATATTGATACCACGCTGATTTAATTGCTTGGCGAGCTAATTGCTTGGCGAGCTGAATTACCTCAGATTCGATAAACCTCCGAATCTCCCATCCAAAAGTTCGCAAAATACGCTGAACCATGTACTTGGTGCTATTCACAATACTCATGAATTAATCTTTCTTTGCTGTAAATATAATATTGTATATGTTCTTATGTTTTTTCGGCGAATACGGAATTAAATTACCTTTTTTTCCCGCAATTACTTTAGTCTGGTACCCCAAATCTTCCATTCTTTTGACAATCTTTTCAGATGTTGTTCCAAATGGGCGTAGGTTAACTTCATACAGCTCAAGTAAAACTATTCTTGGCCTGCTGTTTATGTTTGAAAAAAGCTTATCCGCCCCCTTCAGCACAATCTCTTCGGCCCCCTCCACATCGATCTTTATGATGTCAACTCTGGAAATTATATTCTCTTCAATATAACTATCTAGAGTTCTGATTGGTGTTACGATAACTTGCGCAGCAGGTACGCGATTCGTATCATATATTGAAGAATATGCCGAATCTTTTGATATCGTAAAGCTCACTGTTCCAGATGTATCCCCTACTGCTGTCAGATTAATCTTGATATTTTTATATCCATTCAGTACGGCATTTACATCAATGATTGATGCATTCAATCTTATCGGCTCAAAAACATGGACAGCTCCTTGTGAAGCAAGCTTTGCAAAGAGAAGGGCACAATACCCAACATTGCCCCCCACATCAAAGCAAATATCTTCAGCACGAATATTTTTACTGAAAAAACTTGTCTCCTCTGCTTCATATTTACCATAAAGATTGAGCTGGCGTCCGATATCTTCATTTGCAAACACTAGCATCTGATGCTCTTTGAGCTTTAAATGCTTAATTTGCCGATCCCCCCGATGGATCATCAGTCTTGATATATACAATCCGATTCGCTCGTAGGTTTTTGTAAGTTTTCTCATTTTCTCTTTAATTAACCCTGCTACGCAGAATAAAATTACACTATTCGCCGCCATGATGTTACTTACCGCCGAAAATAGGTAGGAAAATCTATCGATTTTAACGAGCAGCTGATCATTGGTAGGTAACTGTTAAGCGAGCTGCTGAGTGGATAGATATCGAGCTGAAAGTTAGCCAAAAGTTGATGGTCCTCTCAGCCGAATAGCGTTTTTAGCATGCCAGAATAGCTTAAGAGAGTAAGCTAAGTAGCAAAAAACAGCGAATCGGCTATATTTCTCCTGTTTCGTCAGCAAAGAAGCGGAGTTTAGAAGTCCTCAGGAGAGGTCTCAAAAGAGTCGTAAGAGGTGAGTTAATCGATAGCCTGTGAGGTATCGATGAAATTTGAAATAGGTGGATCTGCTCTGAAGTCGGCAGTTCCGGGGTCTTGTGACGATGCTGAGCCTGCAGTCGCCGCATGTTCCGTGTACAGATACATCAGCACGCCCTTGAATTCGCGGTTGGGAAAACGCTGCAACTCAATATAACCGGGTGGCGTAGGACTCTTCTCGCAAGGCCCCTGTACTACCGTCATAACGATTGAATTAGTGGGTGGTGGTGGCTCCGGCACGCAGCTGCCGGAAAACTGGGCGCCTTGCATCGTTTTATCCCACGGCTGCATCCTGTGCAGCCCCCTGAACAAATGCACGTCGGACCGGTAGAAAAACGCCGGGTTACTTCTTAGGTCAAGTGGCACATTCTTCCTGTACTCGCGAGCCAGGAGGTACGGGAGCAGTGGTTTATCTTGGTAGGGGTAGGTAACAAAGGTCTCAAGCGATGGAGCCAAAGCAATCGTCAGTGCTGCAGTGGATACAAGCACGTTGAATGGCCGCCTACCCCACCATCGCTGCAGCTCAATAGCCAAGAGGACCCCTAAAACGGGCAGCGCTGGCAAGGCGCGATGAGCTCCGCTCATTGCATGCCATGCCAAGTCAGGGCTGTATCCCGAGGGGAAAAAAGAGACAACAACGAGGGTGACAATCCATAGCGACAGAAATGAAACCTTCCACCCACGAATGCCGGACAGGCCGATCGCCAAAACAACAAAGGAAACGAGCTGCAGTGGCAGCTGCGCATACGGAGATCCTCCGCGCTGCAAAGCCAAGAAGGAAAAAACTCTTTGAAGCCGCTGTATGGGCTCGGCGAGCACCTCCGGAGCGACTATAAGCCTCAAGTCTTCCCGGAACGGGAGCGTTTCAAGTAATGCGACAGCGGCGAAAACGATGCCTGCTGCCACAAGGATTGCGCCACCCGCTGGAAGCCGTCCGGCGCGGGCAGCCCAGGCCAAACAGCATCCGGCAAGCAAGAGCGCTGCCAGGGTAGGCGGGTAATAAGAGGTTCCAAGAATCACCCAGCCGAGCAGGAGAACCAGCGCGCTTCGGCGCTTGTCGAGCGTGGCAGAGGCGAATAATCCCACAAGGCTTAGCGTTATTGCGAAAGGCTGCGTGGTCTGGTCGTGATACGCGATCGTCCGAAACAGCAGCGTACTCTGAAAAAAAACTCCAAGCACGGTCGCAGCGATAGTGTCGCTCATCGCACTTCCCCGAAGAATGAGCCTTAGCCCACGAGAAAAGATAATCAGCCCTGGCATGAGGATCAGGACGGTGCCAGCGTTTGCAGTTATGTGAGACATGCCGAAAAGGTTTGCCGGTAGGCTTTGAAGAAAGTAGGCACGGGTTGGATACCCGAGAAAGCAAGCGGAGTTGAATCCCAATGCGGAGTTCTCATTAATTTGAGAAAGGGCGCAACTAATCTGAAAGGAGTTTTCCGCGCCCAGGAGGTAGGCAGGCAAGACGGAGGCGCAGATCGCTAGAAGCCACAGCCCGGTGACCCACACAGTCAGCCAGCGTCCCTCCTCCTTAGCTTGCGAGAGAAGCTTGTAGCCGCATAATCCCGCCTCCACACAGAGAGCCACATAGAGCGCCAAGATCCAGGCATACCCGGCGAGCCCCATTGACGAGTTATTTTGGGCCAGGGGCGTCACTGCTACATAAAACGCCAAGAGGACTAATCCGCAAAGTACAGACGGGATAAGGCCTATTTTATTGCACCAGACCCTAATTGACATCGACTATAGCCACCTTTAATAGATCTCGGTATCGAGCGGAGGCGTGTTGCCGCGTCCATTCATACCGGGCGTAGCGCCAGCCATTAAGTCCCATATCGCGCAGAATCTGTGGCGATGCTCGGAGGTCGTGTAGGCAGGCAAGCATGGCTGCCGCAAGCGACTGCGGGTCCCCTGCCCTGCTGACATACCCCAGTTGCCGCTCAAGTATGAAATGCTCGAGAGAAGAGCCGGCCGGCATGCAGGTAATCATGGGCCTGCCATATGCCATGATTGAGATCACCTTGGAGGGGTAAACGCATCCAAGAAGCTCCTTCGGCATAAGCACGAAGTGTGCATGACAGTACCCCATGCTAAGCCCGACCTGATTGAGAGGAAGCCTCTTGTGAAGCTGCACCTGCGGGTATCGGTGGGCTAGATCTTGGGCTTGGTGCACCTTAATCCCATCGCCCCGAATCACAATGGAGAAGCTGTCGAGCTGGCCAGAGTGCTGCAGGATCTCGAGGGCGCCGCCAAGTGTGGTAAGGTCACACGCGAGTCCAAGATTCCCGGCATAGTGAACGATAAGCCTAGTGCGTTCTAGTGGAAACTCTACCGGAGCTGCCGCGAGTTCACATGCATCGGTGCTAGAGATCGGAGCCCAATTAGGAAGCACCTGAGTAACTTTCGCATGCCTCGATTCTAGAGAGCGCTGTTGATCAGGAGAGATAGTGACGACCACTCGCGCGGCACGTGTGACACCTGTGTGGAGCCATTTCAGGGGCCTCGACGCGAAGCATATTGGCTTAAGGCGAACAGCCTCTGCCAGCTCTGGATAAAGGTCCTGAATCAAAAGGGCATACGGCTGACGCGACATCCAGCATACGACCCCGAGCACGGTGTCGACGAATGGCGGCTCGGACGCAATGAGCACTAGCGACTGCTTTTTGCTCAAGAGCAGCCACAACGAGCTCCGCAGTAGAAAGAGCCCAGCCACGATCCATCGCAGAACAAAGGAGGACGGGGTTGTCGCCCTCGAAATCCAATGCGGAGCGGGGAGACGCACGATATGGTACTCGGCATGCAACGCTCTCTCCTCGCCCTGTTGAGCTTCGGGCTGACACACAACAGTCACGTCAAAGTCAGTCGAAAGGTCTTCAGCAAGCTCACGCAGGAGAACCCCCGCAGCACTTTCCGTTGGAAAGAAATACTGGTTAATAATGGTTAGGGAGCTCTTCTTGTTGTGCATGGGCGCACTGAAGGATAGTAAGATTGATTCACTTTTTGCAAGTATTTGTTCTGCGGTAGCAGAGCAGCGCGGTGATGAAGTTGCTGAGTTGTCTGATTGTTTCGCTTAGGTTGGGATGATGCTGGTCTCCCCCAGATCAATCTGTCATAAATCATTGGTACGGGATTTTATAAGCACTACCCTAAAGCTTCCCGTATCCGTTCAAGCCCAATAGTAGAGAAGAAGTAAGCGGTCAGTCCCGATATTACCTAAATAAAATACTCGGAATATTATTTTAACCGATAATAATGCAGAACCTGCTCTCGAAGACTTATCAGTGACCTATTCGCATCATTCACAATCGTCTGGAGTGTATCTTGCGATAGCCCTGCAATATTAGGGTGGTCGAAGAATTTAATCAGATCTTGTGCAACAGTTGCTGGCAATTCGCGCCTCGAATCACCTAAGATCGTACTAAGTCTAAGAACATCATTGCGATGCTTTTTGATATCTTTCTGATCAACTTTCTCACCATTCCCTCGTCGCTCGCTCAAATCGATAAATGCACGTGCTTTAAGTGGTATGAGAGCGTCAATCGTTAGCAGCGGAACTCCGCCATCTTGAGCTATGCATGTTTTTATCAAACTGAAATAATCAGTATCCATCAGAATAGCTGAGAGACTCTTTAAGCCATGGGAAGTTGAGAAAGGAGCTATTACCTGATCATCTCGTAGTTCCATATTAAGGGGGGTAGTTGAAAAAATCTCTATCTGAAACGGAAACTCTGGTGAGAGTGGTTTCCTGAAGCGATAATTTATTGAGCCTTGTTCCGCGTCAGATTCAATCTGGTAGCCTCCACTTGTGATATACTCACGAAGCTTATCAGCAAAAAATTTGTTGGGATTCGCAAGCACAACGAGATCGATATCCTTGGTTGGTCGTCCAAGTGCCCCGGCAGCTTCGAGGGAAAAGATCGTTGCAATACCCCCTATCACCACGTAATGATCTCGAAACTCTGAGAAGAACTTAACGAAGTGCTCAAATCCGACCACGTTATCGAGACTCATCGGGCACCTCCAAATCTATTTCACGCATCATTCGGCTGAACTCCTGCTGGATACGCGCATCAGTCGAATCACGACGGGAGCAATATAGAGAGACTTGATCTACAAAGCCGTTAATCGCAAGTGTTCTCGGATCACGTGTCCATAGTTGCAATTGGTGCTTTTCCTCTGCCAGCATCTTTAAGGTAATAACTCCTTTTCTTTTCAGCTCAAGGAACTCACGCTTATTCACGGCAAAAATCTGCTCTTTGGTATCAGCGAGCATTGAATAATGAGCAAGAGCGGTTTCTCCAGCTCGAATGAATTCGATTGGAGGCTCTCCGATACCCACAGTTCCGACAACGGGATTTTCGAGAATGCGCAGACTCTTCCACCAAAGACTTTTCCTTGCCTCGAATTCAATTAGTTTCTTTTTACCGCTGCGAACATGATCGCAAAAACCATTAAATTCAAGTTCGTGAATTGCCTGACTAATCACAATGGGCGTTACTCTAAATAGGTCAGCAATTTCACTGCCTGCTCTTCCTTGAATGCTCCCGTCTAAGAGCTGTTTGATTAAAAGCGTTTCAGCCCATGGCGACAACTCTTCGCGTTTCAACAACTCTTCGTATCGCTTTGCCTCTGCCGGTGCTTCCCCCGAGATCCCGAGAATTTGAGCATGAATGAATTTTCCTGGAACGATGAATTGTACGCCTCTTTTTATTAGTCGCTCCTTCTCTCTTGTGCCAAGTTTTTGAAGAATAAGAATGACAGGCCTGCCAGCGACCTTCTCTATGAGCAACCAGTGCTTTTCGAGCTGAATCACTTCAAGCTTAGTCGTCACTTGAGCCAACAACACTGGCGCTCGACCATCGTGAAATTGAGCATCAAAGAACTTATAGTTATCTCGGATGAGCAAAGGCAGGTTCTTTCCAGCTAGGTTAACTGGCACAATTTTCACAACATGATTGAAGCGGCCAAAGGTAGCCGCGATTGTATTATCCATGTAATATCAATACCATATATTTGATATGGCATCAATATAGCATTTACAGTAATGATGTCGATTATTGATAATAGCAGTAAGATCAGGCTGCTGTTACGAGGCAAGCGATCACCGGAGTTCGTCCAACGAGGTTGATGCGCCAGGAGTAGCCCAGTAC
>JAPLFS010000016.1 GCA_026390555.1 Pseudomonadota bacterium | reverse complement strand
GAGCCATAAAGGTGCGCTTACGGTAATGACACTCAATAGCCCCTAAGGGGCCGATTTGCGGAGCCCGTCCAGCAGCGCAAGCTGCTGGCGCAGCAATGCGGTGGGGGTGATAACAACCCCTCAGGGGTCGATTTGCGGAGCAAATCGGGGGTGATAATATTAACTGGTCACAAAATCTGCCGTCCCCGATCAGGGGACGACCAATCGAATTACCTATGAAACTTCGCCGTAATCTGAGTAGCTTGAATCGCGACATTAAACTACGGTGACCAGTTACCCTTCACCCATGGAACGCGGAGACATTATCTCAGAAAGTGCGAGCAGCTCCTCGGCATGAGCTATAGGGATAGAATATTTGCGGCGCGAGAGTTCTATGATCTCTTTAACGTTCTGCTGTGCGTTGATTGGTGCAGGAAGATCGAGGGTGCGTCCTGAAAAGGCCTCCTGTACCTCGCCATCAACGCTCATCTTCGCGTAGAATGCACGCAGGGGCAGGTTGGGCATATCATCGGCAGTAAAGCGTGGCTTAAATTCGTTGCCAATTGTAACAGCATCCTCCGCTCCGACGCGAAAGCTGATCAGGTTTGCGATGTTTCCAAATACGGTTGCTTTAACGTCGCCCGGAAACTGGCTGAGATATTGGTTCGCAAATGTCATGCAGAGACGATACTTCCTTGATTCGCTCAAGATCTCGCCGAACGAGCTGGTTGCGAAATTATGGAACTCGTCTATGTAGAAGTAGAAATCCTGCCGCGAGTCAACAGATGTATCGGCGCGTGACATGGCGGCTTCATAGAGTTTCCAGATAACGAGTGAGCCTAGCAGGGCAGCGTTTTCCGGTCCAAGGATGCCCTTTGAGATCTTGAATAGTATGATCTTTCGACTATCCATTAACTCTCTAAAGTCAAAACTGTTGCTAGGTTGCCCCAAGATATTACGCATCATGTCGGTCGCAAGGAGCTCATCTAGTCGATTGAGTAGCTGCGATAAAGGCCCGGCCTCAAATTCTTGTCGGCGCGAGGGAAATTCAACCTCCCAAAAACGGCGCACGGCATCATCGGTACTGCGTCGCACAACCTCGGCTCGGAATTCATCATCGGAGAGTAGTCGGCGCAGCGATACGATGCTTGAGCCGGGCACGTTAAGTAGCGCGATGATGGCATAGCGGAGTAGATGATCCATCTTGTCGGACCAGGTGGCGCTGCACACGCGCTTAAAGGTATCGATGAAACCTAAAGCGACACGCATCTTCTGATCGGGACGGGAGGGGATCATAGGGTTAAAGCTGGGCGGGTTTTTTAGATCCCCTGGATCAAAGAGTACGACATCCTTGTGGCGGTGCTTCGGTATGAATTTTAGGATGTCATCAACTAGATCTCCGTGTGGATCGAGCAGTGCACAGCCGTGACCATTCTCTATGTCGCTTCTCAAGAGTAGCTGTAGCAGACACGATTTTCCGTACCCTGACTTGCCTAAGATATAAAGGTGCCGACGGCGATCAAAGCGACGAATGCCGAAATCGATATGCTGGTCTCGATAGTTACTATGACCAAAGAAGCTGATCTGAGGATCTCCAGGGGTCGATGGCAGTACTCGTGGTGGCGGAGCCTTACGCCAAAGGACCACGGCAGTATTGGGCAGAGTTCCGAGAACTGGGGGATGCCATAGCGTAGCAATTTCAAGCGAGGTAAAGCGAAAAGGTCGAATAAAGCGCCGTTCCTGTATGCGCTTGAGCATACGCGCGCCAAACGAGATCGGCCTGAAGGCGATCCTGTTCTCGTTGGTAGTGCTGAGGTATTGAACGGTATCGGTTAGTGAGTTGATATTACGGCGCAGGCGCAGCTTAGCCTTTTTTACATCAGGACTAGTAAAATGTTCAGGTAGCTCAGTAAAGGCGCTAACTCTGTAGTTGCACCTAAAGAGCCGCATCAGGCACTTGTCGCGAACAAGTTTCGAGGTGTTGTTTTTCAGGCCACGTTTAAGCCAGGTGCGGGGACGAAACAATCGCAAAAAAGAGTCTATATAGCGTGAAAAAGCTAGGCTGGCATGCAGTGCAGGCGTATCCTTAATCGGGCGCACGAGGAGCTGTAGGAGCATGCGATCGCCCTGCGGTATTTGGGAGAGGGCCGTTAGCATCGGAGCGCAGCTATTCCAGTTTAACTCTGTATAGTTCTGAATTGGGTAGATGTCTGGCCAATGTAGATAGAGATCGGTCCCAGCAACGAGGGTTCGGTCAGATATCTCACGGGTATAGTCTTTCATCTCTCTTATCTCTACATCTGGAAACCATCCGTAGATAGCGGAGGAGATATGCTTTAGCAGCGCCTCTTCGGCAACAACAGTGGCATACACCATAGAATCAACTGCGTAGAACTCCAGTGAGAATGGTTGATTGGTGCTTTCGCTAATCTCTTGCAGCTGAGTATTAAAGAAATTTGTATTGAACAGGTGGTTCTTGGCTGTGTAGATAACCCAAGTGAAGGTAAATGCTATTTTGGGGATGTAAAGACAAGCTATGCGCATACAACAACGACCATAAGGTGACCTTATCCATGATACAAGGATTTACATCTTTACTGAAGGGGTAGATCTAAGTGCGCGTCAGTAATAGATATTATAGGGGCGGAGTAGTGTAATAATAGCGTGAGTTTAGTCCGTATTGTAAGCAGCAATGAATCTCGCTACCCTTAACCCTAATACTCCTAGGTACTTGACAGTAAAAAGAGGTACCAAAGCCAGATGGACGGTGGTTCTAAATGCCTCTTTTAAAGCACTAATAAGGCGCATGAATAGCAGCACGATATCAGAGATTAATGAGAGTCGCCTTCTTAAGAGAGCCCTGCGGCTAACCGGAAAGGTTCAGGCCTATCAGTGGGGCAAGATCGGAGAGGCTTCCCGCATCGCAACTATGTTGAGAGGGGCTCTCCCCGAGGGGCGACTGGCTGAGTACTGGTTGGGGGGACATCCTAAGGGGTGCTCCGATGTGGAGTTACCTGATGGCGCTTCCATTCCTCTAAATAGCCTAGTGGCGCGCTATCCAGAGCTACTCGGAGATAGGTGTATGGGGGCCGGACTACCCTTTATCCTTAAGGTGCTTTCGATCGATGCAGCAGTGGGGCTCTCAATTCAGGCGCACCCTGATAGCGATTGGGCGCAGCGGCTGCATTTCAGCGATCCACTTAATTATCCCGACGCATCTCATAAGCCTGAGATCGGCATTCCCCTTACGCCGGTAACCTTATTATACGGCTTTAGATCAGTGCTTGAGTTGCGAGAGAGTCTGGCAATGTTTCCCGAGCTCGGTGTGATTCTTTCACCAACATTGCTGCACGAGATCGAATCAAAAACCTCAACCAGTTCGCAAGAGGATATTCGTCGAGAGTTATATGCGTCGTTGCTCAATACTCCGTGCGTTGCGGTTGAGGAGGTAGTGCGAATTATTATAGCGCGCTTTGCGGCAACGGCTCCCTGGCCGGTAGAGATTGAGGTTATCGATCGGCTGCGTAGGTGTTACGGGGACGGCGATGTAGGGCTACTGGCGGTCTTTGTTATGAACCTTGTGACCGTTTTGCCAGGCAAGGCGATCTTTATCGGGCCGAATATTCCGCATGCCTACCTGGAGGGAGATCTGATTGAGTGTATGGCGTGTTCAGATAACGTTGTCCGAGCGGGGCTAACGCCAAAATTTAAGGATGTAGAGACCTTACTTGAGATGCTCGATTATTCCGTTGGCATGCCGGCACTGATTGAGCCGCAGGAGCTTGGTGATGGATTCTTTCTTATTCCAGCGGATGTGAGGGAGTTTCAGATTAGCCTGCTTCCGTATGGCAGTGGTGTAACCACCATAGAGAGTGGTAAGGATGTTGCAATTCTACTCTGTTTGGGAGCGCATGCGACTATTGGCATGATAGATGGTAAAGAGGAGATTGATCTTATAGATGGCGGAGCTATCTTGCTTCCACCGAGATCTGGCCGGTACGAGATTAAGCGGACTAATGCCGCGATATATCGGGTTGTTGCAGAAGAGCATGGGTCGCATTTTTGATATGCAGGGTAGTGCATTAATGCTTTTTTTTGAGCATGATGGGGTAGGTATTTGATATCGAGGTGGTAATTGAGTTTTCAGTGAGGCATTGGGTGTATGATGATGGCTCTAAGTAGCAGGGGATCAAAGGAAGCAGCGGATCTAATGCGGCGAGATGGGTTGCCCCCTGCCGTTATCAGGAACTTTGAGCGGCTATTTAACGATGTGCTCGCCGGTAAGACCGGGGTTATAACTGAGGCTGAGATTGAGCCTCTAGGTGAGATCGATTGCTTTAGCAAGGTAACGGCCTGCAACACCACCACCGAAGAGGGAACCAGGCTTCTTAGTAAACTGGCCGTTGTTAGACTTAATGGTGGCCTAGGGACAACCATGGGGCTGGAGCGCGCTAAGTCCCTTCTTTGCGTCAGGAATAACCTAACCTTTAACGATATTATTGCACACCAACTGGATGAGCTAGGAAAAATTACCGGCGTTGCCATTCCCCTTGTTCACATGACAAGTTTCTCAACCGATAGCGACGTGCAGCAAGCTATGAAGCCGTATGGGGACCTTAGCCCAGCAGGATTACCACAATCATTCCTGCAGCACCGCCACCCAAAGATCTATATAGATACGATGAGCCCTGTGCGTGAGTCGATTGATGAGCTTAATTGGAACCCTCCCGGGCATGGAGATATCTACGCAGCTCTATTGGCGACCGGATTAGCAGAGAGGCTGCTTGCATTGGGCAAGCGCTATCTGTTCGTTGCAAATGCGGACAACCTCGGTGCTACGATCGAGCCAGCGATCCTTGGATATTTCGCGGCGAGTGGGGCACCCTTTCTGATGGAAACCGCGGAGCGAACTAAGGCCGATGCTAAGGGTGGACACCTGGCGCGACGAAAGGGATCCGGACGCCTCGTACTGCGTGAAAGTAGCCAGGCTCCAACAACCCCGGCTGGAGAGATCATCCCAGAGTTTCAGGATATCGCAAAGTACCGACACTTTAACACCAACAATATCTGGCTCGATCTTGAGGCCGTTGTGCGGGTAGCACGGGAGCATGATGGCAGCATTCCACTACCCCTTATAAGCAATAAAAAGACGGTTAATCCACGCGACCGTGGTAGTCGTCGAGTTATTCAGATTGAAACAGCGATGGGGGCGGCTATCGAGGTGTTTGAGGGGGCGCGGGCTCTGCAAGTTCCACGTACTAGATTTGCCCCGGTTAAATCAAACAACGATCTTTTGGTTGTGCGTTCAGATGTCTATCAACTGACCAAGAACTTTACGATAACGATCAACCCCGCTCGCACACTTCCTGGATTGCCATCTGTAGTGCTCGATAACGCTTCGTACGGGCTGATAAAAGACTTTGAGGCGCGTATAAAGGTAGTGCCGTCACTTGTTGATGCCCAAAGCTTTGTGGTTTCTGGAGATGTGGTGTTCCCGCATCTCGTAAAGGTTAAGGGTGCCGTTACCGTGCGGGGCTTGGCAGATAAGCAGAGCTCTATCCCTGCTGATATTACTTTGTTAGATTCCCAGGAGTGCCAGCTGTAGGCATTAGAAGTATCTCTCCGCTACGTAAAGTTGGCTATACAGATATAGGCTCGCGTCCTATCCTATTCATATGGCTTTAGGTCTTGAGTTCTGTGATTGGCTTGCTAGGCGTTTCTCCGTCGAGGCAACCGGTATATCTGAAGCTCTCTTTCCGAGGCCCCTCTCTACGTACGGAGATCCTCAGATCGGATCGTTGATGGAGGTGCTTGCCGGTCGTATCTCGTCTGAGCCCCTTAATCTTGTTGCCACTATTATATTCCTGCTAGCCATTATCCATACCTTTTGCGCGCCGCTATTCCTGGGAATAGCTAGGCGAATTGAGGAGCAGCACCACCTCAGGTGGCTTGAGAGTAATGATGCTGCTAGGGAGAATGTTGAGGAGCCGGTTAGCTTTCGAGCGGTTTTTATGCACTATCTCGGAGAGATAGAGGCTGTCTTTGGTGTCTGGGCACTGCCACTGCTAGCTGCGGTTGTATTTGCAAAGGGGTGGGAGCCCGCCAAGTTTTTTCTAGAGCACTCAGTTCATTTTACCGAGGCGGTTTTCGTTGTAATCGTAATGGCGATCGCCTCAACCCAACCGATATTGTATCTCGTGGAGAGATTGCTCGCTGTTGTAGCACGTTTAACTGGAGCTACTCCGGCATCCTGGTGGCTAAGTATCCTTATTATAGGCCCGATCCTTGGCTCCCTTATAACGGAGCCGGCTGCGATGACCGTTTGTGCCGTGCTGCTTGGACAACACTTCTTTAGGTATAGGCCATCTAAGAAGCTCTGTTATGCGACCCTGGCGCTGTTGTTCTGTAACGTATCTATCGGAGGGGCTTTGACCAACTTTGCGGCACCTCCGGTGTTATTGGTGGCCGATAAGTGGGGATGGGACACCCCTTTTATGTTCTGGACCTTTGGAATTAGAGCAGTTGGAGCGGTGCTCGTTGCAACAACGGCCTACTACCTGATCTTTCGAGATGAGCTGCAAGGACTGCGGGCGAAGGTAACGTGCTTTGATGCGGAGCATCCGATTCATGAGAAATCGGTACCGGTTGGAGTAATCGTTGGGAACATTATGTTTCTTGTATGGACTATCGTACAAGCAGGTAGCCCGCGCTTAATTATTATCGGGTTTCTATTCTTCCTAGCTTTTGTTGATGCGACACGACACTTTCAGCGGGCGGTGTCGTTACGTGCGCCACTCCTAATCGGATTCTTCCTGGCAGGTTTGGTAATTCACGGTGCCTTTCAGGCCTGGTGGATTGAGCCGGTGTTAATGCGAATAAGTAATCTGCCACTCTTTTTTACGAGCATTGGCCTCTCTGCTTTTAACGATAATGCTTCGATAACGTACCTTGCATCTCTGGTACCGAACAGTTCTCCTGAGCTGCGCTACTTTGTTACAGCTGGAGCGATAGCGGCAGGGGGCCTTACGATCATAGCGAATGCTCCGAATCCGATCGGGCATTCGCTGCTCGCCAGGTTTTTTGATGGTGGCATCTCTCAGGGCAAGTTAGTGCTGGCAGCAGTAATTCCAGTTATGATTAATGCGCTCTTTTTCTTATTGCTACGCTAACTATGAAGAACCTTAATATCATCGGTTGTGGAAAGGTTGGACAGTGCCTGGGTGCGTTGCTTGTAGAGCAGCAGGTGGTAGATCAGGTTGCAATCTGTAATCGCTCAATTGAGTCTGCCACTAGGGCTAAGAGGATATTAGGGTCTGCTGCAATTGTTGAGCAGATATCTCAGTTGCCCTGTGCAGATCTGTGGATGATCGCCTGTGATGATAGAGCCATACCAGGAGTCGTAGAGACCCTTGCAGGGCTAACTACGCTATCAGCAGATGCTTGTATATTTCATGTAAGTGGCGCGCTGGATTCCCATGTTTTAGAGCCCCTTAGTTGCAGTGGCGCGGCACTTGGAACTCTTCATCCGATCCGGAGCTTCGCTGATCCAGAGCACGCATTCAGAGCTTTTCCAGGCACGGTATGCGCGGTTGAGGGGGACGCTAGGGCGGTTAGATCTTTAACCGAGCTGTGCGAAAAGATCGGGGGGCGGTCTTTTGAAATCACTGCTGAAGCGAAGATGCTATGTCATGCCGGGCATGTATTTGCGAGTAATTACATCGTTGCTGTGCTCGATGTTGCTCAGAGGCTCTATCGGAGTGCGGGGCTCTCCGAACAAACTATTCAGAGTTTCTTCCCTTCTATCGTGCAGGGGACGGTTGATAATGTATTAGCGTTGGGCACTACTAGAGCTTTGACCGGTCTCGTTATTCGGGGAGAAGTAGATCTCGTCAGTAAGCAGATTGCAGCGCTCCATACGAGTGACGCTAGCCTGGCCGAGCTCTACCGTGCCCTTGCACAACAGCTGCTTGAGATTACCGAGAGGCGCGGAGACTTAAGTTCTACTGAGATTGATGCAATGCGCCGAATAATCAGTTGATCACACATTCTTGATTATGCGCAGGCGTATTAGCAGGTGTTGCATAAATCCAGATGAGCAGAGGTGTGGAAAGAGGCTTGCGTTTAACACGTCGGCATTTACTGCGATGGTAGTGAGTCTGCGCAGATCGTCTAGGCTGGCAGTGGAGAGAGTCGTAGGATTCTGTAAGTATGGCTGCGCCTGATCCACCCATTGCAGCCAATTAAAATCAGGGAGTGCGAGATCTGCCTCGCACAGCTTGGCCTTAAGATCGTGCATCGCCGGAAGATGTTCTCCGGTTGAAATATAGACCGATAGGGCGGATTTAAAGGCACCTTCTTCAAGCAGCGGAATAAATTGAAAGAGGGCAGAAAGGGAATCCGTAGATGTGCAAGTCTTAGTCATATTAACCAGCGACAAGCCTATACTAGGGTGAATAGTTAGATGTTTTACTTGGAGCTGACACCCCGACTTGAACGGGGAACCTGCTGATTACAAATCAGCTGCTCTACCAATTGAGCTATGCCAGCGTATGAGATGGGGTAGGGACCCCAAAACAATAGTTTCTGAGCATAGGTTATAAGAGCTTGAAAGAAATTTCAATTCCCTAACCGCGGTAACCCCCCATAGTATTTACTTGATCCCTCTTATTGACCATAATGCCGGCTCGTTGAACGTGACGCGCCCATGTAGCTCAGTTGGTAGAGCACTTCCTTGGTAAGGAAGAGGTCACGGATTCGAGTTCCGTCCTGGGCTCCAGCTGCTTTCATACCCGAACTTAGGCTTTGTTTGGTCTATGGTCTATGGTCGCGGGCAGGGGGCGGAGCACGATCAACACACTCATTATGGTGAGGTGCCCGAGTGGTTAAAGGGGGCAGACTGTAAATCTGCTGACTTATGTCTACGTGGGTTCGAAACCCACCCTCACCAATTCCTTTTCTTTTTGAATGTGGTAGCATAGCGACCACTTACGGTCGTAGCTCAATTGGTAGAGCAGCGGATTCCAAATCCGCAGGTTGGGGGTTCAATTCCCTCCGACCGTGCATAGTGGCTCCTTTTCTGGAGAGGCGTTCCATAGCGCTACATTTTCCCCTGCATATTTCTCCCTGCATATTTCTCACTGCATATTTCTCACTGCATATGAACATCAGATCTTCTCAGCACCTAACTCTTAGTGCTACCTCTTACTAAATGAACCACCCATTTAACGAGACTCTAGTAGACGGACCTCACAGCAAGGATTCCCACGCCCATTCGCCGTTGTGGATGGTGAGTCAGGAGCCGCTCTTAAACGAGCTTGTTCTATATCTTGATACGGTGCGCAAGGAGTTGGAGCAGGAGCCAGATCGCACCCATGAGATGCGATTTTCTAGAAGCCATCTGCGCACCTGCCGCGCTGCATTTGATCGCATGATAATAAAGGGCGAGGAGAGCCTGCATCGGTTGTGTGAGCTGTTGTGCACCTCGTATGTTGGTCCATATCAGCTTCAGAGCGTTGTAATCGGAGAGGTTCCAACAACCTCGGAGCGCTTTACACTGACGCAGCCCATCTCTTCGCAGAACCTCTATTCGACGATCGACCTTGACCTTGGTAGTAGGCAGCTTAGAAAGTTGCAGTATTATGATGGCTCCAGCTGGGTGGCACCGACGCTCGTAGCCAATGTAGTAGAGTACCAACCGATTGAGCCTAACAGGTACGGAATTAATAAGATCATTAGCCGTATAAAAGCAGAGGAAGAGCTTTGGAATAAGGTAGTCGATGAGATCTTCGGGCTTGATTCCTTCGTGACTCGCGACAAAGAGCTTCGGCATCTGAGCAAATATGTAAAAGATGTTTTTGGTATTAAGATCGTAGTTGGATCGAGCTCTGAGGGGCTCGAGCTGCACCACGCACTTACTAAAATTGCTTGGGATTATAAGGTTCTGTCTGAGTTTGGGATGGAGCTTGATGCTCGAACGGAGCAGCTTAATTTCATTGAAACTAAGGACTATCTGCAGGAAACAGAGAAGGGCAGTGGTTGGGAGGCGATCAAGTCGGTTGTGATCTGGAACGATAAGATGTTTGAGATTCAAATCCAGCCCCTAAGTAATTTTTGGCGCGAACGCGAGCATCTGACACGTGAAAGCCACGCTGGATTTAAGTCTCGACGTGAGCAGGTGCGTCAGCAGGTAGCCGACCAGATTCCGCTCTTTGGTTTCTATCAGAGCCTGCTCAAATGGCTCTTCCAAAATCCGGATGGCCCCGCCCCAATATTCCCGGCCGTGTCCTTGCTAATTATAGATTAGTTGTAAATTCAAGTAGTTGCGCAACTAGCGGCAGCCAGCTAAGTTTGTGCTATACTTGAATAAAATCTTCAAGATTGATACCATCACGCTGCTGGTGAGCACGTTAACCAAAAACGGACCCAAACGAAGACATGGGGCCTGATATTGGGTATCCTGTGTGGCCGCAGCGTTTAAGGAAAGGCATTTGATTCACATATGAGTACCGATATCTTAGATGATTTTACTAGCCGAGAGTATAAGTACGGCTTCTATACCGATATCGAGGCGGATGAAGCTCCTCCAGGGTTGAGCGAAGATACTATTACATTTATCTCCAAGAAGAAGGGCGAGCCTGAATGGATGCTGGAGTGGCGTCTAAAGGGGTATCGGCGCTGGTGTGAGATGAGTGAGCCGCACTGGGCCTTCGTTAACTATCCCCCAATTGATTATAAAAGCATCATTTACTACTCAGCTCCCAAGAGAAAGGCAGAGTTGACCAGCCTTGATCAGGTCGATCCAGAGCTTCTAAAGACCTATGAGAAGTTGGGCATTCCTCTTAGTGAGCAGAAGGCCCTCTCGGGGGTTGCAGTAGATGCTATATTTGATTCGGTATCGGTTGTAACGACCTTTAAGAAGGAGCTTGAGGCGGTTGGAGTTATCTTCTGTTCGATGTCTGAGGCGATTCAGAACCACCCGGAGCTCGTTAAGAAATATCTTGGTACGGTTGTTCCGCATTCGGATAATTTCTTTGCTGCACTTAACTCAGCGGTCTTTACCGATGGTTCCTTTTGCTACATTCCAAAGGGGGTTCGTTGCCCACTTGAGTTGTCGACATATTTTCGCATAAATGCCGCAAAAACTGGGCAGTTTGAACGAACGCTTATTATCGCCGATGAGGGTAGCTACGTAAGCTACATGGAGGGCTGCACAGCTCCGATGCGAGATGAAAATCAATTGCACGCCGCCGTTGTAGAGCTCGTAGCGCTGGGTAATGCGCAGATTAAGTACTCAACGATCCAGAATTGGTATCCTGGTGATAAGGATGGCAAGGGGGGCATTTACAACTTCGTTACCAAGCGCGGATTGTGTGCTGGCGAAAACGCTAAGATCTCCTGGACACAGATCGAGACCGGCTCTGCAATCACCTGGAAGTATCCAAGTTGTATCTTAAAGGGGGACAACTCGGTTGGTGAGTTTTACTCAGTTGCTATTACCAATAACAAGCAGCAGGCCGATACCGGCACCAAGATGATCCATATCGGTAAGAACACCAAGAGCACGATCATCTCGAAGGGTATCTCGGCTGGTCAGAGCCAGAATGCATACCGCGGGCTGGTAAAGATGATGAAGAGCGCTGATGGGGCTCGTAACTTCTCGCAGTGCGACTCGATGTTGATGGGAAATAATTGCGGCGCGCATACCTTTCCGTACATTGAGGTAAAGAACCCAAGCGCTACGGTAGAGCACGAGGCCTCGACCTCAAAGATCGGAGAGGATCAGATCTTCTATTGCAATCAGAGAGGGATCTCTACAGAGGATGCCGTTTCGATGATAGTGCACGGCTTCTGTAAAGAGGTGCTCAATGAATTGCCGATGGAGTTCGCGATTGAAGCGCGGCGATTGTTAGAAATTAGTCTCGAAGGCAGTGTGGGATAAAGAAAGGGAAGTATGAGTTTATTAAAGATTACAGATCTGTGTGCGCGTATTGAGGGTGATGGACGGGAGATCCTCAAGGGGATTAATCTAGAGATTAAGCCGGGTGAGGTGCATGCTATTATGGGGGTGAACGGCTCAGGCAAGAGCACCCTCGCTAATATTCTAGGGGGCAAGGATGGCTACGAGGTAACACAGGGTAGCGTCTCGTTTAACGACAAGGATCTGCTTGAGCTAGATCCCGAGGTTCGGGCGCGTGAGGGGCTCTTCCTTGCGTTCCAGTACCCGGTGGAGCTCCCAGGTGTGCTTACCACCTATTTCTTAAGGACCGCGCTTAATTCAGTGCGTGAGCACAGGGGGCTACCGGCTATCTCGGTGCGTGATTTTGCGACCTTTATTAAGGATAAGGCTAAGTTGCTAGAGCTTGATGAAGTAATGCTAAAGCGCGCCGTTAACGAGGGCTTCTCAGGCGGCGAGAAGAAGCGTAACGAGATTTTACAGATGGCTGTGCTTGAGCCAAAGCTAGCGATCTTAGATGAGACCGATTCAGGCCTCGATATCGATGCCCTGCAGGTAGTTGCGGCGGGGGTTAATCGACTGCGCACGAAAGAGAACGGAATGCTCGTTATTACTCACTATCAGAGACTCTTAAACTACATCGTTCCTGACGTTGTGCACGTTATGATCGATGGTCGCATCGTGCAGTCTGGTGGTAGGGAATTAGCTCTCAAACTTGAGAGCCAGGGTTACTCCGCATTTAAAGATTCATCAGTAGCGGCATAAGGCAATTCATGAACGTTACCGCTATAAAAACTCCGATCGTAGAGGCTCAATCACGTTGGGTAAATCTTGCCTTGCTCGAAGCTAAGGGGCGCCAAGCGGCCAAGCTCTCTGTTGCAGTACAGAAGATCGCCCAGGAGGCAGTTGTTGTATGGAATAAGGTGCTCTTTCCCTCACCCCGTATTGAGGCCTGGAAGTACACAAATCCGGCGGATATCGCAAACGGTAGCTTCTCTCTGCCGACAACAACCCCCGCTCTCTTCACACAGGAGCAGCTTGCGGCGTTTCAGATCCCTGGGCTTAAGAGCTATCAGATAGTGTTTGTAGATGGGGAGTTCTCAGCAACGTTGTCCTCAACAACAACTTTGCCGCAGGGTGTAACGGTAACGCGTATTCAATCAGGAGAGCCTGTAGCAGTTGGTGCGCTTGGTGCTCATACGCAGGAGGCATTTACGGCCCTTGCAACGGCTTTGCTTAATGATGGTATCTGTATCGGTGTGGCGCGTGGAGTGGCGGTAGAGATTCCATTTCATATTATTAATGTCGTAACCGCTGCTGCTGAATCAAAGGTTATAACGCCACGTTTGTTTCTTGATGCGCAGGAGTCGTCGCAGGTAACTGTCATCGAGTCGTTCGTTAGCAATGCTGCTAAGTGTTATCTCTCTCTACCGGTTGCGGAGATCAGGGCAGCGCAGGGAGCAGTTGTTGATTGCTACAAGTTTCAGGATGAATCTTTATCGGCCTATCAGATCTCTGACACAACGATAGAGCAGGGGCGCGATTCAACGGTTCGCACTCATATCATCTCGCTTGGTGGGGCAATGGTGCGTAATAACGTGAGCGTGCGTCTTAACGGTAGCGCAACTCAGGCGGTGCTGAATGGACTCTCAGTTCTTGCGAACAAACAGCACGTTGATAACTCGACTTTAATTCACCATATCGAGCCAGCTTCTGAAAGCAGGGAGCATTTTAAGGGGATCTACGCCGATCAGAGCCGCGGGGTTTTCTCAGGTACAATTACCGTGGACCAGATCGCACAAAAGACCAATGCTTTTCAGTCTAACCAGACGTTATTGCTCTCGCCAACAGCGAGCATCGAAACCCGCCCGCAGTTAAAGATCTGGGCCGATGATGTCAAATGCACCCACGGGGCAACCATAGGGCAGCTCGATGCGGAGGCTCTTTTTTACCTTCGCTCGCGTGGTATCGATCGCGAGACAGCCAGAAACTTCCTGGTACATGCCTTTGCCAGTGAGGTTTTAACGTCGGTGCGAATTCCAGCGCTTAGGGACTATATAGAGGGGGCGATATCTACTAAGTTAGAGGCCCTACAGGGATAGAAAGGAATGCGCGCCTGTTTGCTCGGCTACCTAATTTCTGATAGGGTCGGATTTTCGAACTCTGTGTTTGCAGCTAGTGAACGCAGGCAAGTGGATACTCGTTGCCATTACTGTCAGGTGCAGAGCCGGTTGCTAGTCAGCTAGGACTGCTTAGATGATGGGCTTCTTTTTGTGCAACGTATTGATCTAATTAAGGATTTAGCATGAGCGGAAAGGGCGCCGGGTCTTCGTCAGGTTCAATCATTGCGCGCAGTTCGGCGTATATCTCCGAGAGCGTTGGTGAGCTGAAGAAGGTTCACACTCCGACCCGTCAGGAAGCAACACGATTAACTGGGGTAGTTTTACTAATTATCGTATTTATTTCTATGTGTCTTTTCGTTATGGATCTCACGTTTAACTGGCTTATGACAGAGATAGTCGGCTAGACGAATAGTCGGTTTAGACAAGCAGTGGCTAGATAGGAAGCTTTATGGAAACGATCTCGACTGAACAGAAGTTAAATTGGTACGTCGTTCAGGCCTATGCAGGCTTTGAGATGAAGGCCAAGCAGGCCCTCGAGGAGAGGATCCGCTTGAACAAACTTACTCACCTCTTTGGGGAGGTTCACGTCCCGCAGGAGACCGTTGTGGAGCTGGTTAAGGGACAGAAGAGATCCTCCACCCGCAAATTCTTTCCAGGCTACATCCTTGTTCAGATGGTGTTGAACGAGGAGACGTGGCATTTAGTCAAAGAAACCCCCAAGATCAACGGCTTTGTAGGGGATGCCACTAGCCCGCAACCGATCTCAGAGGAGGAGGCTCAGCGCGTATTTAGCCAGGTTGAGGAGGGCGCTGCTTCGCCCCGGTCTAAGATGAACTTTGAGCAGGGTGATGCCGTAAAGGTTATAGACGGACCGTTTGCCGAGTTCAATGGAACTATCGAGGAGGTGCGGCCAGAGAAGGGCAAGGTCAAGGTGTTGATCAGCATCTTCGGTCGTGCTACTCCAGTTGAGCTCGATTTTATGCAAGTTGAAAAGTCCTAACGTCTTGTTAATATTAGGTAACCTTTAGTTTTAAGATTTAGTAGTTATAGGTGTTCAGATGGCAAAAGAGATTAGTACCCTTATTAAGTTGCAAGTTTCCGGTGGTCAGGCTAATCCAGCTCCTCCGATCGGGCCTGTTCTTGGTCAACATGGCGTTAATATCATGGAGTTCTGTAAGCAGTTTAATGCCAGAACTCAGAAGCAGCAGGGCGAGGTAGTCCCTGTTGTTATTACAGTTTTTAAGGACCGTTCATTTACCTTTGAGCTAAAGACTCCACCAGTTTCCTACCTGATTAAGAAGACCCTTAAGCTTGAGAAGGGCTCTGCTATTCCGAACAAGGATAAGGTAGGGCAGCTCACAAAGGCGCAGGTCTATGAGATTGCAAAGCAGAAGATGTCCGATCTGAACTGCTACGACGATGAGGCTGCATTCAAAATTGTAGCTGGAACTGCACGTAGTATGGGTGTTGATGTAATCAATTAGGGCTGGGGATATTGACTTATTGTGGGTAAATCCCTAATCTTTCGCCTCCTTTGATGGACTAAGCCCTTAAGGAACTGGGCGTAACACCCCGCAGGGCTCACCAAACAGGTGAGTCGGCATTATACAGAAAACAAATTTAGTTAAGTCTTTTAAGTTTTGGTTATGGCGCGTAGAAAAGAAGGCAAACGTATTAAAGCTCAGCGAACCAAGGTAGAGGCCGACAAGTTGTACAACTTGGAGGAAGCCTGCCAGGTAGTTGCCAGCACCGCTTCGGCTAAGTTCGATGAGACGGTCGATGTCGCTGTTCGCCTCGGAGTTGATCCTAAGAAGGCTGATCAGAACGTACGTGGCTCGATCTCTCTTCCACACGGACTTGGAAGGAACGTGCGCGTTCTGGTATTCGCAAAGGGCGAGAAGGCTAAGAATGCAACTGATGCTGGCGCGGACTTCGTTGGCGGTGATGATCTAGTAGAAAAGATCAAGGGCGGATTTTTTGACTTTGATAGCGTTATCGCAACACCTGACATGATGGCGCAGGTTGGTAAGGTCGGAAAGCTGCTTGGACCACGTGGTTTGATGCCATCACCTAAGATCGGCACCGTAACATTCGATATTTCAGAGACGGTAAAATCGGTCAAGGCTGGGCGCGCTGAGTATCGCGTTGATAAGGTTGGAGTCGTGCACGCCTCAGTAGGAAAGGCCTCCTTTGGTGGGGTAAAGATACTCGAGAACATTCAAGCGCTCTTCGGTGCGCTCAACAGATCAAAGCCATCGACGAGTAAGGGTGTATACATTCAGTCAGCTTCTATAGCCCTTACAATGGGGCCAGGGATAGCGGTAGATGTATCGGCGCTCAGGGCGTAATTGGTGGGGCATAAGGAGTTTTAGTCATGGAAAAAGCTGTAAAACTGGTTGAGCTTGAGAAGCTCGTAGACAATTTCACAAATGCCCAGGTGGCTATTTGCGCCGATTTCCGTGGACTTTCCGTTGCAAAGATGACGAATCTTCGCCGCGAGTTGCGCAAAGTTGGCGCAAACGGAAAGGTCGTTCGTAATACCTTAGCCCGCCTAGCCGTAGCTAAGGTTGAAGGAGGCCGAGCAGCTAAGCAGTCTGAGGTTGATAGATTCCTGGCAACTATCAACGGACCAACCCTGGTAATTACATCGGACAGTGATCCGATCGCACCGACTAAGGTGCTCGCAGGGTTTGCCAAGAGCAATGAACTATTTCGAGTGAAGGGGTGTTGGCTAGATGGTGCATACGTCGATGCTGCAGGGGTTGATTCGTTATCGAAGATGCCTGGCAGAAATGAGACGTTCGCTATGTTGCTGAACCTAATTTCCACACCTGCTACGCAATTGGTCCGAGTTCTCTCGGAGCCAGCGGGGCAGGTTGTTAGGTCAATTGAGGCCTATAGGAAGAAGCTCGGAGGGGATTCAGCTGCCGCATAATGAGGTAGTTGGATAAGGGTTGCTTAGTTAATTTTAGTTGTGTCGTTTGGAAAGGAGTAAAACCATGTCTGAAGCGTCTGGATCGTATACGTTCGACGGCGTTGTAGATTTCATCAAGGGTATGTCCCTGTTGGAGGCTGCAAAGATGGTAAAGAAGCTAGAAGAGGAGCTTGGCGTTAGTGCTGCGGCTCCCGTAGCAATGATGGCTACTGGGTCTGCTCCTGCAGCTGCTGCTGTAGAAGAGAAGACCGAGTTCACCATTATGCTTGATGAGACCGGTGCTGAGAAAGTTAAGGTGATTAAGGTTGTTCGCGAGATCACCGGACTTGGCCTTAAGGAGGCTAAAGACCTCGTTGACGCAGCTCCAAAGCTCGTCAAAGAGGGTGTTGCTAAGGCTGATGCTGAGGAGTTTCTTAAGAAGCTCAAGGAAGCTGGCGCCAAGGCTAGCCTCAAGTAAGCTCGCTTCTCAAGCTTTAACGGCGCTTTGAGAGAGATGTGAAAGCAGATCTCTTTAAGCGCCGGCCATGAGAACGCTAGGTCGGGGGAGGGTAACCTCTCCCGACCATGAAGTTAGCCTATCTCTCAAGGGCCCAACTTTTGGGTTGTGTCCTTGGGGGTGTATTGCTAGGTAGGAGCATCGGGATTGTCGATCATCAAGAAGAATTATATTGACCTTAAGTTAGCGAGAGCTCTACGCTTTTTGGTCATTGATTCTCTTGAGAATGAGACATTCCGGCTCATACCGTTTGTTGTCCTAAGCCATCAGTCGAGTTCCTTGCGGCAACTTGACCGATGCGAGGATGTATAGGCGTAATTGGCTCATTTGACACCCTCCTCACTATCGTGGAGGGTGCTATGAGCTTTTTGCCTTTAAAGTCACTTAACGTATGACATCAAAAATAAAGACCAACCTACGCCTCCGAAAAAGCTACTCAAAGATCGATGAGGTAGCTGAGATTCCAAATCTAATCGGGATTCAAAAAAGCTCCTACGAAAGATTTCTGCAGTCAAATATCGAACCGGAAAAGCGCGAGGAGGTAGGACTACAAAAGGTCTTCAAGTCTGTATTTCCGATCCGTGATTACAACAACACGGCCTCGCTTGAGTTTGTTTCATACAACCTAGGTACTCCAAAGTACGACGTTGACGAGTGTCGAGATCGTGGCATGACGTGGGCAGCTCCTCTGCGCGTAACAATTCAGCTCGTTCTATGGGACGTTAACCCAGAGACCGGCGCACGACATCTGAGCGCCCTTAAGGAGGACGTAGTATACTTCGGCGAGATCCCACTGATGACTGAGCGTGGGACGTTCATGGTTAACGGAACTGAGCGCGTTATCGTGAGCCAACTTCACCGTTCTCCAGGTGTGTTCTTTGATCACGATGATGGAAAGAGCCATGTATCAGGCAAGCTTCTCTACTCGTCGCGCATTATTCCGTACCGTGGTTCGTGGATCGACTATGAGTTCGATGTTAAGGACATCCTGCATGTTCGTATCGATCGCCGCCGTAAGTTGAACGTAACGGTACTGTTGCGCGCGCTGGGCATGACCTCGGATGATATCCTTTCTACTTACTACAAGACCGACACAGTAGTCTTCGGCAAGCGTGGGCTTGTTACGAAGGAGTTTAAATCTGATCAGCTTGAGGGACAGAAGTCCATTCGCGAAATTAAGCATGACGGAAAGGTTCTGGTTAAGCAGGGCGGTAAGTTCAATAAGGCTGTTATCCGACGCCTCAAGGAGGCGGGCACAACAGAGATAGAGATATCCCCAGAGGCAGTTGTTGGACTAGTTGCAGCCGAGACCGTGATTCAGGCGACAGACAACGTTGTCAATTCCAAGAGCGGTGAGGTCATTGCCGAGAAGGGTGAGGTGCTTGTTGGTTGGGATGTTATACGCGAGCGTGTTGGCGCAGCGGTACTCGATCTCGATGAGAAGGAGGCCAAGGAGATCTGTGGCCAGTTCGATATTATAGTTAATGCTGGTGATCAGCTTAAGGCGGATAAGGTTAACTCAAAGGGTGAGGTCGTTGAGAGGGGTGGTATTACGGCGCAGCGAGAGCTGGGTCTTGATCGAATCCGGGTGCTCTATG
Organism: Pseudomonadota bacterium; assembly: GCA_026390555.1. Classification (NCBI taxonomy): domain Bacteria; kingdom Pseudomonadati; phylum Pseudomonadota; species Pseudomonadota bacterium. The sequence goes on along the minus strand of JAPLFS010000016.1, from coordinate 16,871 downwards.
TAGATGACAATCATATCGGAGATGCGCTTTGGAAGACCCTCATATCTGATAAGATGGCTGGCGATTCTACGCTCTATTCACGCCTATCAGGTCGTCCAACGATCGACAGTCTGGTTGAAGTTTATCGTCGCTTGCGTCCTGGAGATCCTCCTCGTCCCGAGACGGCTCAGGCTACCTTTAAGAACCTCTTCTTTAACGCTGACCGTTATGACCTTTCCGACATCGGTCGCTATAAGATGAACCACAAGCTCTATCTTTCGCAGGGCCGTGAGGCTCCTCCGATGGATCAGGGGGTCTTGTCGCCTGAGGACATTAAAGAGACGGTTCGCTATCTTCTAGAGTTGCGAAACTCCTCGGATGCGCAGCGTTATTCGATTGATGATATCGATCACCTCGGCAACCGTCGCGTTCGCGCAGTTGGTGAGTTAATCGAGAATCAGTACCGGATTGGTCTCGTTCGTATGGAGCGTGCTGTTAAAGAGCGTATGGGTATGCAGGATATCGATACCCTCGTTCCACAGGACCTGATCAACTACAAGCCGGTGGCGGCAGTTGTTAAGGAGTTCTTCGGTTCGTCGCAGCTCTCGCAGTTTATGGATCAGACCAATCCGCTCTCAGAGATCACGCACAAGCGCCGTTTATCAGCGCTTGGACCAGGCGGACTTACCAGAGACCGTGCCGGTTTTGAGGTACGTGACGTTAACGCCACGCATTACGGACGTATCTGTCCGATTGAGACCCCTGAGGGTCCGAATATCGGTCTGATTGCATCGCTTGCTGTGTATGCTCGTGTCAATGAGTTCGGATTCGTCGAGACTCCGTACCGCGTTGTTGATAACAGCCACCGCGTGACTACGGATATCGTATATCTCTCAGCCCTTGAAGAGGAGAGGGAGACAATAGCCCCAGCTAGTATCGGAATCGACAAGAAGGGCAACCTTGTTGATGCAGCTATTCCAGTCAGAAGAAACGGGGAGTATCTACTTGTTCCACCTGCTGATGTTACTAAGCTTGATGTTAGTCCTAAGCAGATCGTGAGCGTGGCCGCATCCCTAATTCCGTTCCTAGAGAACGATGACGCGAACCGTGCATTGATGGGATCGAACATGCAGCGTCAGGCTGTACCGTGCTTGATTGCACAGGCTCCTTTGGTTGGAACCGGTATGGAGCACATCGTTGCTCGTGATTCCGGTGCGACTATCGTTGCTAAGCGTGCTGGTCAGGTGCTGTCGGTTGAGTCTGAGAGAATAGTAATCAAATCAGACACGATGAGCGATGATTCGCTCGATACTGGAGTTGATATCTACAAGTTGGTCAAGTATCGCCGCTCTAACCAGAATACATGTATTACGCAGCGCCCAATTGTAAGCGCTGGTGAGCGTGTTGCTGCTGGAGAGGTGGTAGCCGATGGTCCAAGTACGGATATGGCTGAGTTAGCGCTCGGTCAGAACTGCTTGGTCGCATTCATGCCATGGCACGGATATAACTTCGAGGACTCGGTCCTAATCAGCGAGAATCTGGTAAAGAACGACGTGTTCAGCTCGGTGCACATCGAGGAGTTTGAGTGTATCGCTCGTGATACCAAGCTCGGCAAAGAGGAGATTACACGCGACATTCCGAATGTCGGCGAAGAGGCTCTTAAGAACCTAGATGAATCGGGAATTATCCGTATCGGAGCAGAGGTCAAACCGGGGGATATCCTGGTTGGAAAGATCACTCCTAAGAGCGAGACCCAACTTAGCCCAGAGGAGAAGCTCCTGAGAGCTATCTTCGGCGAGAAGGCAGGTGAGGTCCGAGATAGCAGCTTGAAGCTCCCACCAGGAGTTGAGGGTACTATTATCTCAGCACAGATATTCTCCCGTAAGGGAACCGATAAGGACGAGCGTACGATTGAACTTGAGCTGCGCGACATTGCAGCTCTTGAACAGGATCAGCGCGACGAGGTTAACGTGCTACGTGATGCTGTTATGAAGGAGATCATTAAACTCCTCTCTGGCAAAACCACAACGGCGCGTCTCGTTGATGATAAACGTGCGCAACTCATTGCAAAAGATGAGGTTCTTAATGCCGAGCTTCTCAACTCTGTATCGTTTGAGTATCTGCGCGATATTCAGGTTGGTGATGAGGCTATTCAGGAGCAGATCAACAAGACTGTTGTTCGCACCGGTCAGCTAATCAACAATAAGCGCGCGCACTTGAATGAGAAGATCAAGCGCCTCAAGGAGGGTGACGAACTCGCGCCTGGTATCATCAAGATGGTGAAGGTATTTATCGCCAGCAAGAGGAAGATTCAGGTAGGAGATAAGATAGCGGGGCGTCACGGAAACAAGGGAGTCCTTTCACGGGTTCTTCCGCAAGAGGACATGCCGTATCTTGCAGATGGAACACCGGTCGACATGGTTTTAAACCCGCTCGGCGTACCATCCCGAATGAACGTAGGACAGATCCTTGAGACCCACCTTGGTTGGGCCTCATATATGCTGGGACGTCGCATTCGAGATCTAGTTGAGTCGATAGTTGATCCACTTACCGGTGTTAATCGAATAGATACAACTACAGAGAGTAAGAGTTCGGTCACTAAGAAGATTAGAGATATTCTTCTGACTGCCTACAAGGGTAGTGCACACACGGAGCTCATTGAGGGACTTTCGGACACGGATCTATTAGATCTAGCCCGTCGAGAGATGAGCGGTATCCGTGTGGCAACACCGGTGTTCGATGCAGCTCGTGAGAGCGACATCCAGGAACTTCTCCGCTTCTCGGGTGTTCCAGAGGATGGCAAGGTACAGTTGTACGATGGACGTACGGGTGAGGCCTTTGCAGAGAGGGGCACCGTTGGTGTTATGTATATCTTAAAACTTGACCACTTGGTTGACGATAAGATCCACGCCCGTTCGATCGGACCATACTCGTTAGTTACGCAGCAGCCACTTGGTGGTAAGGCGCAGTTCGGAGGACAGAGACTTGGAGAGATGGAGGTCTGGGCACTTGAGGCTTACGGAGCCGCCTATACCCTCCAGGAGTTCCTAACGGTTAAGTCTGATGACGTTGCCGGAAGGACTCGTATGTACGAGTCGATAGTCAAGGGTGAACACGTTCTTGAGCCGGGTCTCCCTGAGTCATTCAATGTAATGATGAAGGAGCTCCAAGCGCTCTGCCTAGATGTTGAGCTTGTTGAAGAGCAGCCAGCAGTCGAGGAAGAGGTAGCACCACAGGCGCTAGCTATAAACGGTTCGATCAGCGCTGCCGTCTAGTATTTAGACGGCAGCCGCCACTAGTTTCAATTGAGGGAGACACATGGACGACTTATTTAGTTTGTTTGAACGACCAAAGAATCCAATTAAGTTCAACGCAATGAAGATTGCGTTGGCGAGTCCAGAGAGGATTCGTGGTTGGTCATTTGGCGAGGTAACGAAGCCAGAGACCATTAACTACCGAACTCTTAAGCCAGAAAGGGACGGCCTTTTTTGCGCTAAGATATTCGGACCAGTTAAGGACTATGAGTGTATATGTGGTAAGTATAAGCGTCTCCGTCATCGTGGCGTGGTGTGCGAGAAGTGCGGTGTTGAGGTAATTCAGTCGAAGGTTCGACGTGAGCGTATGGGGCATATCGATCTGGCGTGTCCAGTTGCTCATATCTGGTTCCTCAAGAGCTTGCCGAGCCGTATCGGTAACATCCTCGACCTTACGTTGCGTGATCTCGAGAAGGTGCTCTACTTTGAGAGCTATATCGTTACCGATTCTGGCAAGACCAATCTAAAAATGGGCGAGTTACTCACTGAGCGTGAATTCCGTACGGCTCGTGAGGAGTTCGGCGCGGGCTTCGATGCCGGCATGGGTGCCGAGGCTGTATTGAGCCTGCTCAAGGCTATAGATGTTGACCCACTCTGCGCAGAGCTGCGTGAAGAGATCAAGGAGGTTACCTCCGAGGCTAAGAAGAAGAAGCTTTCTAAGCGTCTTAAGGTGCTGACATCATTCCAGCAGAGTAGCAACCGTCCTGAGTGGATGATCCTGACCGTAGTTCCGGTTATTCCACCGGATCTGCGTCCCCTTGTTCCGCTCGATGGTGGTCGTTTTGCTACCTCGGATCTGAACGATCTTTACCGTCGTGTGATAAATAGAAATAACCGTCTTAAGAGACTGCTTGAGCTCAATGCTCCAGATATTATCATCCGTAACGAGAAGCGTATGCTTCAAGAGTCGGTTGATGCGCTCTTTGATAACGGACGTCGTGGTAGAACTATCACCGGCCCGAACAAGCGTCCACTTAAGTCGTTGAGCGATATGCTCAAGGGAAAGGGTGGTCGTTTCCGTCAGAACCTGCTCGGTAAACGTGTCGACTATTCCGGTCGTTCGGTAATCGTGGTTGGTCCTGAGCTACGGTTGCACCAGTGCGGTCTTCCTAAGAAGATGGCTCTAGAGCTCTTTAAGCCCTTTATCTACAACAAGCTCGAAGAGCGTGGTTATGTAACTACGATCAAGAGCGCCAAGAAGATGGTTGAAAAAGAGAAGCCGGTTGTTTGGGATATCCTCGATGAGGTTATCCGTGAGCATCCTGTTCTTTTGAACCGAGCTCCAACGCTCCACCGTCTTGGTATTCAGGCCTTTGAGCCTATACTAATAGAAGGAAAGGCTATTCAACTTCACCCCCTTGTTTGTACGGCGTTTAACGCCGACTTCGACGGTGACCAGATGGCCGTTCACGTTCCGCTCTCTGTAGAGGCTCAGGTTGAGTCTCGCGTGCTTATGATGTCTACCAATAACATCCTAAGTCCAGCGAACGGAAAACCGATTATAGTGCCCTCGCAGGACATCGTTCTTGGGCTTTACTATATGACTAGGGAGCGCCCCTTTGCTCTAGGAGAGAATAAAGTTTACTCGAACACTGATGAAGTATGGTTGGCTTGGCAGTCAGGCGAGACCCATCTTCAGGCCAAGATTCGGTGCAGGATTGATGGCGAGCTCATTGCGACAACCGTAGGTCGTTCGTTGCTTTATCATCTCTGCCCTAGAGTTCTCCCGTTCTCGAACTTTAATAAGGTCATGAAGAAGAAGGAGATATCGCAGCTTATTGATGAGTGTTTCCGTATTGCTGGTAATAAGGCGACCGTGTTGTTGGCTGATAAGCTCAAGGATAACGGTTATTACTTCGCTACTATTTCGGGAATCTCTATCGGTGTTCAGGACATGGTGATACCGGAAGGTAAGAAGCCACTTCTCAGAGACGCTGATTCAAAGGTTGCTGAGATCGACAACCAGTATCGTGAAGGTCTTGTTACCTCTGGAGAGCGCTATAACAAGGTTATCGACATCTGGTCAGATGTTGGTGACAGAATAGCTGAAGACATGATGGCGACCATCTCGTCGACAGAGTTTAAGAGCGAGTCTGGTGAGATCAAGCGTGGACCATCATTCAATCCGATCTTTATCATGGCCGATTCAGGTGCGCGTGGTTCCAGTCAGCAGATTCGTCAGCTGGGTGGAATGCGGGGTCTGATGGCTAAGCCGGACGGATCTATCATTGAGCAGCCGATTAAGGCCAATCTCAGAGAGGGACTGACCGTTCTTCAGTACTTCGTATCAACGCACGGAGCTCGTAAGGGTCTGGCGGATACGGCGCTAAAGACAGCGAGTTCAGGGTACCTTACACGTAAGTTAGTAGATGTCGCTCAAGACAGTATTATTTCTCAGGTAGACTGCGGAACGGTAGAGGCTCTTGAGATCTCAGCCCTTATTGAGGGTGGAGAGGAGATCGAGTCGTTGTCGAATCGCATCCTTGGGCGTGTAGCCGCAGAGGATGTGCGTGATCCAGTTACGAACGACATCCTTGTCGGGCGTAACCAGCAGATCGATGAGGACTTGGCAGCCAAGATCTCGGCAGCTGGGCTCGATACGATACTTATTCGATCCGTGCTAACCTGTGAGGCTACGCGTGGAGTGTGCGCGTTGTGTTACGGTCGTGATCTTGCACGCGGACATCTCGTAAACATCGGAGAGGCTGTTGGAGTTATTGCAGCTCAATCGATCGGAGAGCCTGGAACGCAGCTCACCATGAGAACGTTCCATATCGGAGGTGCTGCGCTTGGACGAGCGGAGTCTACTTCACTTGAGTCGCGTTATGCTGGAAAGGTTAAGCTTGAGGGAGCTCGATTAGCTCGCCGTCGTGACGGAACATCCGTTGTAATGAGCCGCAAGACCGAGATAGTCATCATTGATGATACTGATAGCCGTGAGCGTGAGCGTCACCAGCTTGTATACGGAGCTCGTCTGCGTGTAGAGGATGGGCAGGAAGTTAAGGCCGGCGCGCTCTTGAGCGAATGGGATCCCTTTACGATTCCTATCTTGAGCGAGCTTGCAGGGCGCGTTGAGTGGGTTGATGTAAGCGAGTATACGATGGAGGAGCGCACAGATGAGCGCACCGGATTCGTAGAGCGTGAAATAGTTCAGGCTAAGGACAAGAGCAGCGATCTCCGTCCACGTCTAGTGATCCACGGCGAGAGCGGTGACACTCGTGTGTACAACTTGCCGGTAGGTATTCGTCTAGTTGTCGAGCACAACTCAGACATCGACGCCGGTGACGTTATCGCGAAGAGAGAGCGTGCTACGACGAAGACCAAGGATATTACTGGTGGTCTTCCACGAGTAGTAGAGCTGCTTGAGGCCCGTAAGCCGAAGGATCCAGCAGTTGTCAGCGATGTCGATGGCATTGTTGACTTCGGAGAGGATTCTCGCGGTAAGCGTAAGATCGTTCTTACTCCTGATTTCGGAGAGGCGCGTGAGTACCTTGTTGCCAAGACCAAGCATATCTCTGTACAGAAGGGAGATCGTGTTAAGGCTGGTGAGGTTCTTACCGACGGAGCGGTTAATCCGCACGACATCCTTCGGATCGAAGGTGTTAAGCCGTTGGCTGGCTACCTAGTAAACGAAGTACAGGAGATTTACCGTCTGCAGGGCGTGCGCATCAATGATAAGCACATTGAGGTTATCGTTCGTCAGATGCTTAGAAGGGTCAAGATAAGCGAGTTTGGAGATAGTAGGTTCCTTATTGGTGACAATATTGATCGTCTGAGAGTGCTCGAAGAGAATCAAAGGGTAGTTGCTAAAGGTGGCCAGCCGGCCAACTATGAGCCGTTGCTCCTTGGTATCACTAAGGCAGCGCTTTCGACCGATTCGTTTATCTCGGCAGCTAGCTTCCAGGAGACCACTAAGGTGCTTACAGAGGCCGCTGTATCCGGTAGGGTCGATTATCTGCGTGGTCTAAAGGAGAACGTTATCATGGGTCGGCTGATTCCAGCAGGTTCAGGGGTATCGATTTACCACACTAGGCAGGTTCTGGTTGAGGGCGAAGAGCTCGAGACCAAGAAGCAGCAGGAGAGCTACAGGGTTGGACCGAGCTCACTTGAGAGTCTACAGGGACTTTTCTAAGAAGAGGGCCAGATTCTGGAAGGAGGGGCGTATCTCTTAAATGAGGTGCGCCCCTTCTTTATTGGCAGCGGAATCATCTGTTTAACCAGCAACAAGCTTATACTGGTGTGAATAGCAAACTCAGGGGGGCATTTAAGGGCCCAAACCTTGACTCACTATAGGGTGCATGATACTTACGTCGAGCAACGAGTTTTCGCCGTTGTTTCCGTTTGCGTAACCTGCTCAAATCAGGCTGCCAAGTGGATGCGCTGTAGTTCGTTAAGGGCAGTTTCTTAATGGTTTACGGAAGATGCGCTACCGTTCCCGATCGGTATCATCTTTGCGGAAGAGTTGTCAGAAGGGTCGAGTCTCTGCACCTAGCTTTTACGCTCGGTGCGGTGTGTCGGCAAAACCATTCTGATCGGGGAAAAACATAGAAAGTTACATTATTAGGTGCGATATATTTTCGCTTTTAGCGTGAATATCGAGTTACTTCTACCCCTTTAAGGGCTAGAGGTATTTGAATTCCGCGCGAAATATGGTACTCACTGCGCCTCGCATTAAACACCTGTTAATACGGGTGTGCAGCTTCTCTGAAAAGGGTAGTTGCGGGCGTGGAAGTGTATTCAGTTATTAGCGATTATTATTCGATCAAGTTAAGAGGCAAGGCTGCAAATGCCAACGATTAATCAGTTAGTTCGAAATCGACGTCGCCAGAAGCGAGCCAAGAGCAAGTCTCCAGCGCTCGTACGTTGCCCACAGAAGCGTGGAGTATGCACCCGTGTTTATACTCAGACACCAAAGAAGCCTAACTCAGCGCTTCGTAAGGTTGCTCGTGTGCGTTTGACAACCGGCATGGAGGTAACAAGTTACATCCCCGGAGTCGGACATAATCTTCAGGAGCACTCAGTAGTTCTTATCCGCGGAGGTCGTGTAAAGGATCTTCCTGGAGTTCGTTACCATATCGTGCGCGGCAAGTTAGAGGCGCATGGTGTTGCGGACAGAAAGCAGAGCCGTTCTAAATATGGCGCCAAGAGGCCTAAGTAAGTTTTCGTAAGAGGATGCTATGTCACGAAAAAAGCGCGATTATAAGCGACATGTTCAGGTAGACCCACGGTTTGGCGATCAAGTTGTTGGCAAAGCCATAAACATAATTATGGATAGTGGCAAGAAGGCTACCGCGGAAAAGGCGCTCTACCTAGCTCTTGATCAGATCGCAAAGAAGACCGGCGCAGATGCAATAGAGGGCTTCCATAAGGCGCTCAATAACATGAAGCCATCGGTAGAGGTTCGTTCGCGCCGAGTTGGCGGAGCAACCTATCAGATTCCAACAGAGGTTCGTGCAGAGCGTGCACAGTCGCTTGCTTTGCGTTGGTTGAAAGAGGCTGCTGCTGGGCGGAGTGAGCGCACTTTGGCCGATCGCCTCGCAAACGAGCTACTCGACGCGACTCAGAATCGTGGTGCAGCTGTAAAGAAGCGTGAAGATTCTCACCGCATGGCGGATGCTAACAAGGCATTTGCGCACTTTAAATGGTAATAAACGTAGCATAGATTCCCGTAGATAGATGTCCGACTAGGAGAGATTAATCGTGGTTAAGAGAGATTTAAATAGGGTTCGTAACATAGGCATCATGGCCCACATTGATGCTGGCAAAACCACGACCACGGAACGTATTCTGTTCTACACAGGAATTAACTATAAGATCGGTGAAGTGCACGAAGGCGCTGCTACCATGGATTACATGGAGCTTGAGCAGGAGCGGGGAATTACCATCACCTCTGCTGCAACGACATGTTCATGGAAGGGCTCGAATGAGGACCTGCCAGAACATCAGATCAATATCATCGATACCCCTGGTCACGTAGACTTTACGATTGAAGTAGAGCGCAGCTTACGCGTACTAGATGGTGCTGTTGCTGTATTTGATGCAGTGAGCGGTGTTGAGCCACAGTCAGAGACAGTATGGCGCCAGGCTAACAAGTTTAATGTGCCACGCTTCTGCTTTATCAATAAGATGGATCGTACCGGCTCTAATTTTGCAGGTACTATAGCTTCTATCCGTCAGAAGCTTGGTGCAAAGGGTGTTCCAATTCAGATCCCTATAGGAGCTGAGAGTGATTTCCTTGGTGTCATTGATCTTGTTAAGATGCAGGCCATCCTTTACAAGGATGAGGCTAAGGGCGCTAAGTTTGAAGTTACAGACATTCCAGAGGAGCTCAGGGCCGAGGCGAACAAGGCGCGCGATTATCTAATCGAGTCCGTAGCTGAGGTAGATGATGTTTTAATGGAGAAATATCTTGCTGGCGAGGAGTTCAGCGAGGCTGAGCTTAAGGCTGGTATCCGTAAGGGTACTATCAAGATGGAATTCTTTCCTGTTCTTTGTGGCAGCGCATTTAAAAACAAGGGTGTTCAGCCATTACTTGATGCTGTGATAGATTATCTCCCTAGCCCGCTTGATGTGCCATGTGTAAAGGGCACCGATCCAACAAAGAAAGAAGTGGTAGAGATTGAGCGTCAGACAGAAGCAGATGCGCCGATGAGTGCCCTGGCATTTAAGATCATCACCGATCCGTTTGTAGGAGTTCTAACGTTCTTCCGCGTATACTCGGGTACGGTAAAGGCAGGAACCTTTGTTCTTAACTCAACTCGTGACAAAAAAGAGCGTATCGGACGAGTAGTTCGTATCCATGCTGACAAGCGAGAGGAGGTTCAGGAGGTGAGCGCTGGGGATATAGGCGCAGCGGTAGGTCTTAAGGAGACCATCACCGGAGATACGTTGTGTGACATCGATAATCCGATCGTGCTTGAGAGTATCTACGCACCAGCACCTGTTATCAGCATAGCAATTGAGCCAAAGACCAAGGCCGATGAGCAGAAGATGGGACTTTCTCTGATGAAGTTAGCCAAAGAGGACCCCTCCCTTAAGGTCAGTGTTGATAAGGAATCAGGGCAGACCCTGATCGCCGGAATGGGAGAGCTTCATCTCGATATTATAAAGCAGCGACTCTTTCGAGAGTTTGCTGTTGATACGACCGTAGGTAAGCCACAGGTAGCATACCGCGAGACGATCGTGTCCAAAGCTGAGGCTGAGTATAAGCACGCTAAGCAGACAGGTGGTCGTGGGCAGTTTGGTCACGTATTTCTGCGAGTTGAGCCGCTTGTTGCAGGTAGTGGCATAGAGTTTGTTGATGAGGTTAAGGGCGGAATAATCCCGAAAGAGTACATACCAGCAATTGAGAAGGGAGTCGTTGAGGCCCTCGAAGGGGGAATTCTAGCGGGTTTTCCAGTGATTGATATGCGGGTAACGCTCTATTACGGAAGTTTCCACGAGGTTGACTCAAGCGAAATAGCCTTCAAGATAGCTGGCTCAATGTGTGTGAAAGAAGCATGCAGGAAAGCAAAAATTGCTCTGCTTGAGCCGGTCATGGCGGTTGAGGTTATATGCCCAGATGATTTCATCAGCAATATAGTTGGTGACCTGAACCGACGACGTGCCAGAATTCTTGGTATGGATCCGAAAGCTGGCGCCCAAACGGTAAAATGTGAAGTGCCGCTGGCAGAGATGTTTGGTTATTCAACGGATCTGCGTTCAAACTCGCAAGGGCGAGCCAACTTCACTATGGAGTATCATCATTATGCGCCAGTGCCTACGCATGTCGCAGAAAGTATGGTAAATAAATAATGTTTTTTAATCGTGTCTTGATTAACTAAAACGGGAGAGAAGCATGTCAAACAAGAAATTTGATAGAAACAAGCCGCACGTTAACGTCGGTACTATCGGCCACGTAGATCATGGTAAGACCACTACTACAGCAGCACTCGTTGCAGTGCAGGCTGCCAAGGGTCTTGCTACAGTCAAGTCGTACAAGGACATCGCCAAGGGCGGTACAGTTCGTGACGACAGCAAGACTGTAACAATCGCCAGTGCACACGTTGAGTACGAGACGAAGAATCGTCACTACGCTCACGTAGATTGCCCAGGCCACGCTGACTACGTTAAGAACATGATTACAGGTGCCGCTCAAATGGACGGCGCTATCCTAGTTGTAAGCGCTTCTGATGGTCCAATGCCTCAGACTCGTGAGCATATCTTGCTTGCTCGTCAGGTAGGCGTGCCAAAGATCGTTGTGTTCCTTAATAAGGTAGACACGGTTGATGATGCTGAGCTGATTGACTTGGTTGAGATGGAGGTTCGTGATCTTCTAGCTGAGTACGATTATCCAGGTGCAGAGACTCCGATTATTCGTGGTAGCGCTCTTAAGGCTATGCAGGGAGAGGCTAGTGATATCGGCGTAGGTGCTTTTGATAAGCTCCTTGCAACGATTGACGAGTACATCCCAGTTCCAATGCGTGAGATCGACAAGCCGTTCCTTATGCCAGTTGAGGACGTGTTCTCAATCGCAGGACGTGGAACTGTAGCTACGGGCCGTATTGAGCGTGGTCGAATTAAGGTTGGTGAGGAAGTTGAGATCGTTGGTCTCCGCGACACAGCCAAAACAATTGTAACCGGCGTCGAGATGTTTAAAAAGCTCCTTGATGAGGGACAGGCTGGCGATAACGTAGGATGTCTCCTGCGTGGTCTTAAGCGTGACGATGTAGAGCGTGGACAGATCCTCTGTCTGCCTGGCAGCGTTAAGGCGCACAAGAAATTTAAGGCAGAGGCCTACATCCTTAAGAAGGAAGAGGGCGGACGTCATAAACCGTTTTTCAGTGGATACCGTCCACAGTTTTTCTTTAGAACAACTGATGTGACCGGTTCGATTAAGCTACCAGAGGGTGTTGAGATGGCTATGCCAGGCGATCACATCAATCTGGATGTAGAGCTTTATCAATCGATCGGTATCGAGAAGACCCTTCGTTTCGCTATCCGTGAGGGTGGTAAGACAGTAGGTTCTGGGGTTGTAACTGAGATTACTGAGTAGTCTCGGATTGTAGGGGCGGATCAAATCGATCCGCCTCTACAATATGAAGAAATACAAGGTTTGTAAGGTTTTAGGCTCAATAGAGTTTCTAAACGTGAAAGTGTGAGGATAAAGCCATGATTGGCGGGCAGTTAATTAGAGTTCGACTTAAGGGATACGACCACAAGCTATTAGATTCAGCTGTGGGCGAGATCGTTCAGACCGTGCGTCGTACAGGCGGGCGTGTAGCTGGTCCGATTCCTCTTCCAACACGAATTGAGAAGTTTACGGTGAATCGATCTCCGTTCGTTGACAAGAAGTCGCGAGAGCAGTTCGAAATTCGTACGCACAAGCGTCTTTTAGACATATTAGAGCCAACTCAGCAGACCATTGATGAGTTGGGCAAGCTAGAGCTATCAACTGGAATAGATGTTGAAATTAAGCTTCAGTAAGCGATTTGAAAAAGATTTAACGAGGGGGACCTCTTCATGACTTCGTCGAAAAATTACCCAGAGGGCCTGTTAGGCAAGAAGCTAGGAATGACACAGCTCTTCACACCAGAGGGCCAGAGCATTCCAGTGACTATCATTCAGGCCGGGCCATGCTTCGTCCTTGATGTTCGCGGCCTTGATGTACATGGCTATAACGCGGTGCAGTTCGGTTTTGAGCCGAAAAAGCTGCAGCGCTGTACAAAAGCTGAGCAGGGACAATTCAAGAAGGCTAGCCAGGGCGCTTTCTACCACGTCAAGGAGGTTCGCTGTGATGCGCAGAGCCTTGGTTGGGCAGAGGTTGGTAAAGAGATCACAGTTGGTGATGTATTTAAGGACGGCGAGGTAGTCGACGTTTCCGGTGTTTCAATCGGACGCGGCTTTCAGGGAGTTGTTCGTCGTCATGGTATGAAAGGTCAGCCGATGACCCGTGGTACGCATGAGGTTCGAAGACACGTTGGATCTATCGGATGTCGTAAATTCCCAGGTCGAGTATTCAAGAATCAACGTATGCCGGGACGTATGGGTGGTGAGAGTGTTACCGTCCAGAACCTGACAGTTATTGGCGTTCGTCCAGAGGAGAACATTTTGCTCGTTAAGGGCGGAATTCCTGGGGCACGGGGTAGCCTGGTTGTTATTCGCAAAGCGGTTAAACAGGGCTAGTCCTGGAAGGTGAGGGAGGTATTAAACAATGGCTTCTGAAGTATTGAGCGCAAAATTATTTGATGCTGCTGGAAATGAGAAGGGTGTAGTCCCTCTTATGGCAGCTGTATTCAAGACAGTTATCAAGGCAGAGCTGATTCACGGCGTTGTTCGTTGGCAGAGGGCAAAGAGTCGATCTGGAACGCATGATGTTTTGACTCGTAGTGAGATGAGAGGCACCAGAAAGAAGCCTTTCAAGCAGAAGGGCACCGGTGGTGCACGAGCAGGATCTAGTAAGTCGCCGATATGGGTCGGTGGAGCTGTTGTTCATGGACCAACTCCTCGCAGTTATGAGTTTAGCCTCTCAAAGAAGATGAGAAAGGGTGCTCTTGTTTCAGCGCTAACTGTGAAGAGTTCACAGGAAAGCTTCATGGTTCTAGAGGGAATGGGTCATGCTACTGGTAAGACCAGTGATGCAGTTGCATTCCTTAAGAGCGCGGGTCTGACAGACCAGAAGGTTCTTATTATTGTTCCGACTGGAGCATCTGAAGAGCGCGCTAAGTTTAGTCTTGGACTTCGAAACATCACTGGTGTAACGGTATTGCCGGTAACAGGTGTTAATGTGTACGACCTTATCAATAGCAACAAGGTTCTTTGTGTGCGGACAGCGCTCAAGGAGCTTGAGGTGCGGGTTGGAGGCTCGGCTGAGTAATATCAGTAGGAAGGATTTATGATAAAGAAGAATAAAGTTTCTGCCAAAGTGAAAGTAAGCGACTACGCAGTTCTGCTCTCTCCGGTGATAACCGAGAAGAGCGCAATGGTGGGCGCAACTGGACAGACTGTAACACTAAAAGTCGATCCGCGTGCATCGAAAGATGAGATTCGCGGCGCGATTGAGCGAGTGTTCTCGGTTAAGGTAGATGGCGTTCGTACCTGTCGTTTTATCGGCAAGACGAAGCGTACAATGAAGGGGGTCGGTAAGCGGGCTGGTTATAAGAAGGCATATGTAACCCTCGCCGCAGGAAGCAAGATCGATCTCGTTGAGGGCTTGTAATCAATTTAAGGTAACCCATGGCTGTTAAAACGTTCAGACCATTTACACCGACTCGCCGTTATTTAACGGTCGCTGATTTTTCTGAGATTACGACAAGTCGCCCTGAGAAGAGCTTACTTGCGAAACACAGCGAAACCGGCGGACGTAATAATTACGGGCGTAGTACGAACATCAACAAAGGTGGTGGACACAAGCGACGTTATCGTATTATAGATTTCCGCCGCGACAAGCTCGGAATTAAGGGCACAGTTGCGACGATCGAGTACGATCCGAACAGGACATCACGCATCGCGCTTATTTCGTACGTGGATGGTGAGAAACGGTATATTATCGCTCCTCAGGGTCTCTTGGTTGGGCAGGTGATTAGCGCCGGTCCAGATGCTGAAATTAAGCCTGGTAACGCCTTGCCACTAAGATCTATTCCGCTCGGAGAGAACGTTCATAATATTGAACTTAAGAAGAACGGTGGAGCTCAGCTTGTTCGTTCAGCCGGTGGAGCTGCGCAGCTAGTTGCCAAAGAGGGTAATTATGCAAGTGTGCGACTTCCTTCAGGCGAAACTCGTAGGATATCACTGGAGTGTTATGCCTCGATCGGTTCAGTTGGAAATGCTGACCATCAGAACTTGGTCATCGGCAAGGCAGGCCGTAGTCGTTGGCTTGGCATACGTCCACATAATCGTGGCGTAACAAAGAATCCAGTGGATCATCCAATGGGAGGAGGAGAGGGAAAGAGCGCCGGAGGGCGTCATCCTTGTTCACCGAGTGGTCTCTTAGCGAAGGGGCTTAGAACCCGTTCGAATAAGCGTACTCAGAAATTTATTATTCGTAGACGTAGTAAGTAGGTAGGGTGCAGATATGGCTCGTTCGGTAAAAAAAGGACCTGTTTTAGATAAAAGCTTGTTGAAGTGGATCGACAGGGCGAGATCTGGTGCTCATAAGGGCCCAATCAAGACCTGGTCGAGGCGCTCAACCATCACGCCGGATATGATCGGTTTGACTTTCGCTGTGCACAACGGACGCAAGTTTAATCCGGTATTCGTAACTGAGAATATGGTAGGTCATAAGTTGGGAGAGTTCTCACCAACTCGTACTTACCATGGACACTCAATCAAATCTGCGGGTGCGTAACGAAGGATTACTAGGGCTATATAGCCTGAAGAAGTAGGGGTTGCGATTATGACAAATAAAAAAAAGAAGCAAAGCGGGGTTGAGGTGGCTCGAGCTACTGTTCAGGACATAGGCATGTCCCCTCGTAAGGCTAGACTCGTGATTGATCTGATCCGTGGCAAGCAGGTGGAGCCAGCGTTTCAGATATTGCGTTTCTCGAACAAGAAAGGCGCTAGATTCGCATGCAAGCTGCTTGAGTCAGCTGTATCGAACGCTCGTGAAGGTGCGCGTGCAGATATTGATCGTCTCTGGATAACACGGGGCTGGGTTGATGCTGGCCGCACACTAAAGCGTTCTATGCCAGCGGCACAAGGACGCGCTGTACCGATTCGCAAGCGTTCGGCGCACATGACGATTATTCTGGGCGAAAAATAAAGATTTAGGAATGGAGCGCTAGATATGGGACAGAAAGTTAACCCACGAGGATTTAGAATTGGAATTACTGAGGGCTGGCAGTCTAAGTGGTTTGCCGGAAAGGAGTTCGCTCGTTTCATCGGTGAGGATGTTAAGATTCGCCGATTTGTTAAGAGCAAGCTGCAAGCAGCTGGCATAGCTCGCGTCGAGATTGAGCGCGCGGCAGCTCGTGTTAAGATCAATATTCATACCGCCAAGCCCGGTCTTGTGATCGGAAAGAAGGGAAAGGATATTGAGGATCTTCGCAAGGAGCTCAAGTCACTCGTTTCACGTGATGTTACACTTAGTATCATCGAGGCGCGCAAGCCAGATATGGATGCGCAGTTAGTTGCTGAGGGTATCGCGTTTCAATTGCAGAGGCGTGTTAATTTTCGCCGCGCTATGAAAGAAGCCGTTAGTCGCGCACAACGTGCTGGCGCAGAGGGTATTAAGATTCGTGTATCTGGGCGCTTGAATGGTGCCGAGATCGCTCGAACTGAGTCGACCCGCGATGGACGAGTTCCTCTTCATACGCTCCGAGCTGATATCGACTATGGTACCGCTGAGGCAAGTACGACCTACGGCATTATCGGGATTAAGGTTTGGGTATTTAAGGGTGAAAAGTTCGCTCCAGGTGAGGAAGCGACGGCAGAGGCGATTAACCTGTAAAGGAAGATAGTCTTTCTGCGCCAAGTATTTTTGTTGGAGTAATTTATGTTGCAGCCAAAGAAGCCACGTTATCGAAAGCAGATGAAGCTTTACCGACATCTGAAGATTAAAGAGACGCGTGGCTGCAAGCTAGAGTTTGGAGAGTACGGTTT
>JAPLFS010000015.1 GCA_026390555.1 Pseudomonadota bacterium | reverse complement strand
TGGATGCCGATGCAAACAATCGCAAAAGAAGCGAACGTGCTTAATAATGCCAATGGCTTAAACCAAATTCCAAGATGCCAAGGGCCCATATTTCTCCAGCTTCTGTTATGCACAAAAAATCCTGCAAGGATAGGCAGCATGTAGGAAAGATAAAGCAGGATAGTGGCTGCGGCTGCTATGGTGTCATAAAGATGCGAATAAAGAGTAAACAGGATTGCCGTGATAGAAACCAAAAAAATGGCATTGGTTGGTACTTGCGTTTTAGGGGAAACCTGTTTGAAGAAGTTGGAAAAAGGTAGGCCACCATCTCTTGCAAAGGCAAAAGCCATGCGCGATGCCGCAGTAATTACCGACATTCCACATAGGTATTGTGAAAGAACAATTGCGATAAATGCCGGGGCTTGTAAAAGTTTTGGGACAGATTGTTCTACGATGGTGACAAACGCCCGATCGCCTTGCATTGCAATATGTCTAGGGTCATCAATCACCAAGATTGCAACTGCAAGAAGTATATAGCCAGCAATACCAGAAATTAAAACGGCCTGCATGATTGCTTTGGGTACTGCGGATGCAGCGTTTACTGTTTCTTCCGCTGCATGTGCAGAGCCATCAAACCCGATGATGGTGTAGGCTGGAAGCAGCATAGCCAGGAAAAACAGCCATGTGATGGATTCGCTTACGGGCCATACTTGTTTATGTCCTTCGGGAAGGCCGCTATAGTTTTCGAATTGAAAAAGTCTTTCGGGATGCACGGGTCCACCAAAAGCCAACATCAAAACAACTAATGCAACGGTTACAATAAGAATCCAGTAGCCACTGAAGATGGTCATGGGGTTGACAATACGCATGCCAAAAAGATTGATAGCAAGTTGGGAAAAAGTTATAATCGAAACAGCAATTACCTGAGTGAAATCGCCCAGATCTGAGCTGCCGAAAATACTGCTTTCAATAAAGTTCCAAGTGCCCACATTGATTGCAGCAAGGATGGTAACTATCCCAGCTAGGTTGAACCAGGCGGTAACCCAGCCCCAACCTCTGCCGCCCAGAAGAGAACCCCAGTGGTAGAGGCCGCCTGCGGTAGGAAACGCAGAGGCGATCTGCGCCATAGCTGCAGCGACTGCGAATGAAAACAAGCAGGCAACCGGCCAGCCTATTCCAATTGCAGCCGGCCCTGATGCGCAATACGCAATATGAAAAGAGGTGATACCACCTGCAAGAATACAGATGATGGATAAGGAAAGAGCATAGTTGGAAAAAGCACTAAACCCCCGGAAAAGCTCTTGCTCATAACCCATCTTAGCAAGATTTTTTTGGTCTTCTGAGGCAAGGTTGTCATTGGGGTTCATCAAGCAGCCTTGGTGTTTTCGAGAAGTAGAACGATATTTTTTATTGCTGTAAAAGCTAGGTCTTTTACTATAGGAAGAGCAATGCACTTTTAGCAAATATTTGCTTCGAGGTGCAGGGAAGAAAGAAAACTGAAGAACTGCAAAGCTTAGTAGAGCTGTTTGTTCTGCGGTGTAGGCTCTGGCGTCATGAAAAGCTTGTCACCACCAGCCTTAATAACCGAGTTGGCATTATCAAAAGCCATGCTAGCGCTCTTATCCGCGGCAGCGCACGCGGCAAGCATTAAGCAGGAAATTATCATCGAAACAATGGTATAAAAACGGAGGGAATTACGCATCTAAATCACCTTAAATATTACCTTGACATACGGACCTGTAACGAACTAATTTTCCGCTAGTTACTTTTACTTATATATCAAAGGTATTGAATAATGAAAAGAAATGCTTTTATCTTAGCCACACTCGCCGTCCTCACTGCCCTGCCGACAGCTGCCTTTGCAGAAGATAATGTTGGAGCATGCGGCTGGGGTTCTAAGCTTTTTGCCGGCCAAAAAGGGGTTGCTCCACAGGTTGTAGCAGTGACCACTAACGGAACACTTGGAAATCAGACTTTTGGTATCACTTCAGGCACGTCAGGCTGCACACAGGATGGCGTAGTAACGTCAAACTGGAAGACAGCTGCATTTATCGATGGCAACATGAATAGGCTTGCCGTTGATATGTCACGTGGTCAAGGCGAGAGTCTCTCGGCAATGGCTGCATTGATCGGTGTTGAGGGTTCGGACACTGTTGCTTTCAACAGCGCCATGCAGAAGAACTTCACCTCAATTTTCTCATCTTCAGAAGTGACCTCAGTTGAGGTTGCGGCTGCAATCAAGAGCGCCCTGAGCTCCGATGAGTCGCTTGCCCAGTATTCGGCAAACGTATAGTTGAGAGCCCGTAAGGGCAGAACAACGGGCAAACGGGGCTATGATAGCGATATCATGGCCCCGTTTGTTATGCAGGGTTTGACCGATTTTACGGGTGTTATATAGTGCACCTGTCGCAATTTGTTCCTTTTGGGATCAAAAATTTTTGCTGAATAAAGTCAGCAGAAAGATGAAGTTCATATCGCTACAAATCTCTTGAGCAGCACGAATTACCTCTCAGTAATTATACCTCCCAAATTCTTTCAGCGTCACATTCGGCTGGCAGGCTGTTTTGCGGTCTTTTTTGTGCTGATGACTGCGCCGATCGGTATCAGCTGGGCGGACCCGCTAAATGTCTCTTCCGTACAGCTCAAACTTCTGTCTGAAGACGCACAGTGGCGAGCCCTGTTGCACTACGATCAGCTCGTTTCGCGCATCTCTCCGAATTCACGTGCCGCAGAATCTGATTTCTTTCTCTCTGAAGCCGGGAAAACAGATCCTCGGGCGGAGTTGGAGGCCACGCTCAGAGCTATGCTATCAGCAGAGCCGCTTGATGACACGCACGCTATCTGCCGCTTTCCTGCACGCTTCCTCTGGCTTTCAAAAAAGAGTGAGCTTACTAGTCTTTTATTTCCGAAGCCTGCTTGCCAGCGATTTCGCCAGTGGTATGACGCAATATCAGCACAGGGCATTACGCTTATTTTCCCGGCTTCATTTGTTAACAATCCTGCATCAGCATTCGGGCACACATTTCTGCGCCTCGATCATGGCTCCGCAGATGATGACACGCGGCTACTTGATTATGCCGCTGATTTCGCCGCTGCAACCCACGGTGAGAACGCCTTACTTTATGCAATTAAAGGCATTTTCGGTGGGTTTGACGGCTTTTTTTCGGTGGGTCCATTTTATAAGAAAGTTGAAAAATACAGCGACCTTGAGAACCGAGATATCTGGGAGTATCACCTTAACCTGAACCGGGACGAAGTCTCGATGCTGACGTTTCATCTCTGGGAGCTAAGAGAGAAGCCATTCAGCTATTTTTACTTTGATGAAAACTGCTCATATCATATCCTTGCGCTGCTAGACGTAGCGCGGCCCTCGCTGGGATTAATTCAGTCAATGCGTCTCTGGGTAATTCCAATAGATACAATTCGCGAGATTCAGGTGCATCCGGGGCTAGTAGATAAAGTTGTATTTCGAGCATCTGCCGCTACTAAATTGCATGGACGCATAGATCAAACTGCATCATCAGCACAGACCCTGGCGCTTAAGGCTGCGGATTCTTCGCAGGATCTTGATAAGTCAATCGAGGAAAACTCAGGAAGCCCGGAGAATCTCGCTTCAGCGCTCGATCTCGGGTATGACTTTTTGACCTATCAACGTATTCGTACCCGTAGCGATTCAGTAGAGGAAAAGCAGCGTGCATGGAAGCTGCTCGCCGCCCGCAGTTCCCTGCCACCGGCAAAGGCGCTTGAATATCCAGTACCTGTCGTGCGGGCAGAAAATGGTCATAAAACCGCAATGCTCAGCCTGGGAGTCGGGCGATCCGAAGATCTGGGAATCTCTGAATTTGTTTTCCGTCCGGCTTTTCACTCTTTGAGTGACCCGCTGGGCGGATATCTGCCGGGAAATCAGATCAAATTTTTTGAAACTGTGGCACGATATACTGAAGGCCGCGGAGTTGAACTAAATCGCTTTACTGCACTCGACATCATGGCGCTGACACCTCGCGACCGATTTTTTCAGCCAGTATCCTGGCGTGTTAACCTGTCTTATCAGCAATATCAGCGAGAAAAAGCTGACCCACTTGGACTTGGCTCGTTAAGTGCGGGTGGAGGGAGAAGCTATAAGCTGGCCGAGCCTATTCTTGCCTATGGACTGATCGAAGGGGCTTTTGAATATTCTGATATGCTCAACCACAGCAATGCTCTTGGCGTTGGACCACGTCTCGGCTTGATCTACACACCTGCAGATCGGTATGCCACGGAGATTTCATTTTCACAGCGTAATTTTCTTACTGGAGATACCCATAGTGAGCAGCTTGGTAGCGTCTCTCAGAGAGTCAATATCATCGAAAATACGGTGCTCCGGTTTGACGTCAATTATACTGATGCGTTTCAGAACTCATACTGGAGTTCAATGATCCGACTGGAGAGGTTTTTTACTCCATGAGACTTTTGATTGCTCTACTGGTGCTGTTGTTAACTGGAGGCTGCACCGGTGTATTTATGTACCCTGACAATGTTCGGGTGATTGATCCGAGTGCTTATGGTCTGAAGTTCTCCGAAAACCTGCTTCAGGATGGACAAGGCCCCGATCTGATCTATTGGGACATTCAGGCCAAGGGGAAATATCAGGGTACTATTCTCTTTCTGCACGGTAATGCCGGAAACGTGAGTACACATCTGAGAGCAGTTTCATGGCTGCCGGAGGAGGGCTATCGCGTAATTATGCTCGACTACCGAGGGTACGGTGGATCTCAGGGGTATTCTGAAATTAGGGGCGTTCACCATGATGCGGAGCGCATGTTCAGATTTGTAGCGGCGATGGAACCGGATCGTTCACGGCGTATTCTCTTCGGCCAGAGTCTTGGGGCGAGCATTGCTCTTTATACGCAGGGAAGCCAACAAGATGAAGAGTTTTTTTCTGCGATAATCGCAGATTCTCCTTTTGCCAGCTACCGCGAGATTACGCGTGAAAAAGTTGGCAGCTTCTGGCTACTCTATCCATTTCAGTATCCGATCAGCCTGCTGATTCTTGAAACCTATAGTCCGATCAACATGGTTAAAAAAATTACCGTACCGACACTATTTATTCATGGTCAAGATGACCAGATCGTGCTGCCACATCACTCACTTGATCTGTGTCAGGCGATGAAAGGCTATTGCACGCGCTGGGAGATTTCGGGAATGGATCACATCCATGCGCTAAACGGTATCGGTTTGCGCAAGCGCACGATTCAATGGATTCAGGAAGTCACCACAGCTGCCCGCGGGAAGGGTAAACACTAAAAGCCATCTCAAAAATGTATATTCTCGCGCGAGCCCTTTGTGTTCTTTGTTGCTAAAATCTGCGCCGGAACCGGCTGGATGTTGATATTTCACCACAAAGACCACGAAGGATGAGATTGAAAGTGGTGGTGATCGATGTATTTTTGAGAGGGCTTCTAGGATTCTGCGTTCTGCAAGGTTAAGCAGATGCAATAGAAACGCTGTTTTGTATAGACTCTAGCATTATCACTTGCCAAGGCTCAGGCACATATCCTGCGGTCAACCTAGGAACTGTTTATGAGCTTGCTCCGTTGAATCACACCCCAGTATTAACACCATTGTTAAAACCGTAGGGTTTCTCTACAATTTGAATAAGTTCAGTTTATTTTAAAAGGTAGCCTAAAGTGACCTTAGTTCAAAAAGCAAGAATAGCATGCGGACTTGCAGCTTTTCTATCAATGTTGCTCTCTATTTATCTTTGGTTCTCAGGCAATCGAGAAGAAGGGCTTTTCGTAGGCATTTGGGTGCCCTCAATTTTATCCAGTGCATACTTAGTGCTACCAAGCCCAAAGGCCCCTCATGAGTGATATAGGTATTTTTTTTGCAGGCTTATTCGTAACCCTCATCTGGGGTAGTGTGGTTGGAGGCCTAATCTTCGCTGCGCTTAACAGCACAAAAGACCGCTAAATTTCCTCGCCCACGCACGAGTGCTCTGGTTGAGCGAGATGCTACATCTAAATGGCGCAGGTGGGCCAAAGCCTCGGTGTATGGCAACTCAGCGGCATCACAAGCTCTATCTCTAGACTTGATAAGGCGAGTGAGCAGGTCCAAATTTCTTTGCTCCTACCATCGTAAACTGCGCAACAAGTGAGGAATGGGTACCCTGTTGCTAGTGTGCCACAGGATAAACTTAAAAATGATATTAGAATCAGAAATTCAAGATATAATTAATAGAGAAACTAAAGCGTGGGTAACTAATTACAACTGCTCAAGCAGCATAGCTCTATCCGCAGCATTGGGAACTAGCTCAAGGTAGCGTCGCAATGCGCTTTTACCACCCTCTGGATCTTGACCAGATTGAAGCAGAGCAAGCCCCAAGATTTTGAGCGCTGGGGGGGTTGCTCGTGGGTCAAGTGACAACGCCTTGCGCGCGTAGAGGATCGCTTCGCTGTGGTGTTTTTGAAAGAACTGTAGCTGCGCATAGGCAAGGTTGGATGCGGCACTTGTGCTATCTTGATGAAGTGCCGCGGTTATGGCGATATCAGCGAGCTCTAAGCGCTGCAGGCGTATCCAGCGAGTACCTTCACGTATAAGCAGATTTAAATTTACAAAGCGCGAGGTGGACTCTTCATCGCTGCATAGCGCTAGTGGCGAAGCCTCGCTTAATTCAGAGCTTGCAACCGTAGGTGTTCCGATATTGATCTCGATGCCTACGCGCTTCGCTGCCTCAATACCTGCCGCTGCTTGTACGAAATTATTACGCGCAACATATAGTCGAACCAGAGCGTCGTATGCTGGGGCAAATTCCGGTGATAACGTAATGGCATCCCGATACTCACCCAGGGCATTTCCAGCACATCCGACTGTCTCAAGAATCTGCCCGCGAATAAGCGAGATGCCTGCACCCCCTCCAAGGGCTTGAGCTGTTTGTGTTGTTTGCCAGGCCGCACTAAGGTGTCCGCTCTTGCGCTGGGCCAGAGCTAGATTAATTTGGATTCGAATCTCTTTGGGCGCTGTGGCAGCGGCCTGTGTGTTAAATGAAAGATCGTCGCTCCATCTGCGTGCGGTAATGCCACAAGAGATTGCTAATACGGCGATAAAGCATATAGCAACCTTAATCATTTTTTGGCTGCGATCTTGCAACCAGACTGATGCCCAAATGCAGACAGCTATGATCAGAAAGGCAGAGGCTGCGTAGAGCGGGCGCATACCGAGCACTGCGCGTGAGCACATAAGCAAAGCTGCTGGGGCATGTATAACTGCGCACACTAGGAGCGCTGGTCGCGCCTTAGGACAGATAAAGAAGAGCCGTCCAAAAGCGAGTAAGAGGAGTAATCCGAGCCACATTACGCTTGGAGCGCTTGCCCAGGAGGAGATTGGAGCGTATATCGGCGCCGTCGCCAATGGCCACAACCATGTTCCTAAAAGAAGAAAGAGGGAACGAATGCCGGTAAAGAGATCGAGGTCAAAGAGCCTAACGTTGTTACTTCCCAGCACTAGCGCTCGTACTATGAGATAGGCGACAACGAGAGCGATCTGCTTCCATCGAAAGGAATTAAATAGGCGCCGATCACGAATTGCACAGAGGATGGGCCATACGATAGTGGTCTCTTTTGAAAGCATTGCGCACGCACCAAGCGCAAGAGATCGACGGCTATCGTTCAGTGCCAGAGACCAGAGCAGCATTGCCGCCATTAATAGATCTGGTCGACCGGAGATCCAGGCTACGGTTTCAGTTTGATGAGGATGAACAGCGAAGAAAATGGAGGCTACCTGGGCAGCAATCTTCGATGCGCCGAATCGAATAGCGAGCGGATACACCGCTAAGCTGGTAATTCCGTGGATCAGTAGAGCTGTAATATGGAAAGGTAGGGGCGAGCCGTTACCCAGTAGGTAGTCGAGACGAAGCGAAATGACCGTAAGGGGACGATAGTATCCGCCGGAATCGCTCCACACCCGCCCCAGGTTCCAGTAGTCTCGAACGAAGGTCTGCCAAAGAGGTTGCTTTCCTGTGACCAGGTCACTTGCAAGGAGTTGATGATCATCCCATACCAGACCGTTTCCGAGAGCGGAAATGTAGGAGAGGACGGCGATCGCAAATACGACGCACAACCACCTTGCGGGGAAGGGGGATTCGGAGAGTGGCAATCCTATCGATAAAGGATCGCTACTTAATTTGCTACTCTCTTGTTTGCGGGTCATCTCTGAAACTATTCACCCTGTTTTACGGTTGCATGCATTAATGCTCATAGAAGGCGGTCTTTGTATGA
This sequence comes from Pseudomonadota bacterium, assembly GCA_026390555.1. Taxonomy (NCBI): domain Bacteria; kingdom Pseudomonadati; phylum Pseudomonadota; species Pseudomonadota bacterium. The sequence continues at coordinate 6,374 of JAPLFS010000015.1, read as the reverse complement.
AAAGAGAGGAGTCAAAGGATAGGAAGATCAATTCACTTTCCGCAAGTAGCTCGACATTGCAATGGGGGCACGGAGGGTCCTCAGGTAGCCGAAAGTTTTAGGGATGTTGTTTGTCGTCGCCCAGATTACCGTTTTAAGCCAACCAGAAGAGCATGAGAGGACAAGTTAAGAGGACAAGAGGGTGTTGAGCTGTGGGAAGGCTGAGTTTGCGAGTGATTCCGCTCTCACGATCGGAGCACTTCCAAAACTTGACCCGGCAGGCATTGAGGCTCGCTTCCCGCAGTTTGCTTTCTGCTCTGACACCAAGGCTTATACCAGCCATTCTGCTGGAGGTGGAGGACACAGCAGCACCCTACCCTCCATAAAGGTTACGGCTTTAAGCAAGGGTAGCGCAGCATAGCGGCGGCCAAGATATACCCGCTGCTTTAGAAACTCACGCCTGATAAATGAAAAGCCCCTCCGTATTGAGAGCTCGGCGAGTTTAACGATTAATCTGTGCTCCCATTTGTTGATGACGGAGTAGGGGACGTGTAGCTATTATGCTATTTTTTGCTACTTAGCGTATCCTCTCGTGTTCTTATGGTAGGCTAAAAACAGTAATTTTGGGGACTAGAAACGACTTTTCTACAACTTTCGGCCATACCAAGGGTCCTGTTGAAATGTCGAGATCGCAGATTAGCTACTTACGGAAAGTGAATTGGTTTTCCATCCTTCTGTGATAGACTCTGCGCAAAACCACGAGTCCTCTCGAGGATTCGGCTTAAATGGAGATAACAATCGTATGTCAAAAACTATATTTGCACCGGAAAAGATGAACGAAGGTGGGAAGGCTGAGTTTGCGAGTGATTCCGCTCTCACGATCGGAGCACTTCCAAAACTTGACCCGGCAGGCATTGAGGCTCGCTTCCCGCAGTTTGCTCTCTGCTCTGACATCAAGGCTCATACCAGCCATGCTGCTGGAGGTGGAGGACACAGCAGCACGACGTTGCGAATGGATTAATGAAAAACAAGCGGGCCGAGATCGGCCCGCTTTATCATGGCACTAGGGGTATTTATGATGGATAATTCTGCGGTAGTCACAGACTTCGTCGTCAAGGTAGCAGGGCGTTGCAATCTAAACTGCACTTATTGCTACATGTACAATCTTGCTGATTCGTCATGGCGGAAGCAGCCTAAGTTCATGTCTACGGAGACCTTCACACTTCTATGCCAGCGAGTGCGTGAGCACGTGATCAGGCATGACCTTAAGCGAATCGCATTCATTCTCCACGGTGGTGAACCTTTGCTGCTTGGACCGGAAAGACTCGAGATGTTCTTCTCTATTTTCAAAAACGCCATTGAGGGCCTCGACCTCAAAATTACTCTGGGAATGCAAACCAACGGACTTCTTCTTACGGAGGAGATCGGTGCGGTGCTGAAAACGTTCAATGCCACTGTAGGAGTCAGCATCGACGGCATCCCGGGCAAGGGCGACATGCACCGGGTGGACTTTAAGGGACGACCAAGCGGTGCACGGGTCGAAAAGGCACTGCGCGTCTTTCTTGAGACAAAATACGCGGACCGCTTTACCGGATTCATCGCAGTAGCTGATGTTGACCAGCCTCCGAGGGAGACGTTCCAGTATCTCGCCTCGTTTAATCCTGAGATGATTGATTTTCGGCTGCCCCTTCACCATCACTCGAGTCCACCAAAGAGAAGGGCAGAGTCGACATCCGGGGCTGAGTATGGTGAGTGGTTTGGCGAAGTCTTCGACGAGCTAATCAAAAGTGAAAAAAAGATCATGGTGCGCCTAATCAACGGCATTATTCATGGTCTTGCACAAACCCCAGCTGCAGACCACTTTATAGGCAACCTAGAGGTTGGATTAGTAGTTGTTGAAAGCGATGGCAGCTATGAGTTGGTGGATAATCTCAAAGCGCTAGCCGACGGGATTACCCAGACTGGGCTTTCTGTGCAAGAGCACTCCTTAGATGACTTCGTCACCATGCGCAACGACTGGATTAGGCGGCACGAATTGCACCGAGCTCCTAATGTTTGCGCAAGCTGTAAGTTCTTTACGGGCTGCCGCGGTGGCTACTATGTGACGCGATACGATTCCCATGGTGGGTTTGATCAGCCTAGTGTGTACTGTAATGATATGAAATACCTCGTACCTCTTATCCATCGGAGGTTAGCAGCATGAGTGCGGATGATAACCACATCCTAGAGCAAATACAGCTGATATCCGATCAGTTGATGTCGGCTTACGAATATCAATCGGTGTCGTTCTACTATCCATATTGTTATGAGATCCAAAGTGGGTCGGGGGGGTTGATTCGATTCTATGGTGCGGAACATTTCCGTGATCCAGAGAATTACCAGTTTGAGGCGATTTGCTCGATGATTCGTCTTGGTCGTCCCGAGCTTGTGCTAGTCGAACATCACCAAGAGCTCCACCGCAGCGCATCCGAAGCGACTAGCTCAAACTTCTTATCGGAAGTGGCGCTGCTGCAGCCTGCAGAGGCTGTCTCCCACAGCGAGTCAAGGCTAGCGGTGTGTCTTGCTGCTGAGGTTGGCGCGCAGGTTGAGTGCCCTGAGCCAACGTATGAAGAACAATGGAGATTCCTCTACGCCCGTGGATATTCCATACAGCAAATAGCGGCGTACTATCTGACTCGAGCCGCCGCAATGGCACCTTTCTGGGCAGGGCTTATGACCCCCCCTCAAGTGATGGAGTATCGCATAGGGCAGCTGAGAGCAACGTGGCCGTGGGAAAAGGAATTTTTAAGCCCCGCGTTCGTAAACAGCTTCCTTTCAGAGCACTATGAGTTCGATATTTTCTCCGCCAGCCCGGAGCTTCTGAGTCGGCTTGTGCTGCCGGTCAAGCCCGAGACTGACATTGATTTCTGCGTGCTAAACGCGGTCGGTGCCTCTGTAATGAACTTTATTGATTCAAAGATCGTTCTTCGAATTGGAGAGCTCAGCAAGCAGTATGCAAATATCCTAGTCATATTCGGCGCTACCCACATGGTTCGCCAGGAAAAAGCTCTGAGGAGCCTCCTTCGCGCTAACGCCACCGCTCTGCCAGAACATGGAATTGTCGGGTCCTAGAGAGATTTGCCGTGATTGAACGGGGTGGAATGGAGCTGCCTAAGGTGACAGAGATTGGCACGGATGGAAAACGCCACAACCATCAGCAGCGCGGCTCCGCTACCTGGTTTACTGCAAGTGTAGAGGCCTATGATGCCGAAGTCATGCAGCTTCGGGGCTCTCTCGCGCAGCACGGAATTTTCTGTGAGAGGGGTCGCCTAGGCGAACGGTCCAGCTGGCTTCATTTTCATCCCAAAAAAGAGGGGGACATGCCAGCAGCGTTCTGGAAAGCGCACTTGTCCCTTCACCCCGAACGCGTACTTTTGTTGTTCCACCTGCTCGAGCTATTTGCGAACACAGTGCCGGTGGGCTTCAAACTGCCCTTGAATTTGTATGGTTATCTCTTTCTGCACAATTCAGTAGTTCCAGAGTTATTATTTGGAAAGACGGTGACGTTTTATCCGACAAGTGAAGAGGAGCTACACGATACTGTTGAGTTTATCGAAGACCACTGGAGGGATGATGCTAGCCCGAAAATTCTTGGCGATCTCTACTGCAGTGGAAACCCCTCCTTAGGTATTCGCTGGGGTGAGTACAGTGCCCAGGCCGTAAACGTAGATCTTGCGGGCAGGCCGCAGCGGCTCATACCCCTTCCTAGCGGAACTCTAGGCTACGATGTACGCTCTCCCACAAGTGCAGATAAGCAGCAGCCTACGCCGGTAGAGTTATGCGGGCGGCTGTGGCGCCCATTCGATCTGTGTGCCTCTTCCAGCGCCGGAAAGCAGTTTTGCGACTATACGTTGTTGGGGTCAACCGGCGCATGGTTTAACGGGTCGTTCTGCGCAACAGGCCCCGACGGCTCCCTGTCTTGCATAAAGTTTGCACACCATTTTGGGATGATTAGCGTTGATGGTCTAACAGCTCAGGAAAGGGCTCTTGCCCACGTGGATGTAGCAAAGAGACTGCAGCACGAAGGGCTCCTCCCGATGGGTGAGATCCAGTGTCGTCGTTCTGATCACTTTGTCTTTGTCCAGTATCCCTGGGTGCAAGGTTTTACGATTGAAAACTCGCTCCACAAGCTCTCGCTGCATCAACTGATCAAGATTGGAATGGCAATTTCAAGGCTACATGAGGCTGGGTTTGTTCACCGAGATATTAAGCCAAGTAACATAGTAGCTAATGACTCCGGTTCTGAATTCGCGTGTATTGATTTTGACCTCTCGGTGCTCGAGGGCACAATGAGCTCAGATCTGGGAGGATCTGTCGGATATAGGCCCCCCGAGTATTTATCATCAGACATTATTACGCGTTCTTATGACACCTTTTCCTTTGGCACCTTGGTGTTTCAGGCTCTCACCGGTCACATCCCAACGGACGCCATGCCTAATGACCTGATCAAGATCCTTCTTGATGTAAACGGGTGGGGAGCTTTGGGGGCATCATTACTTCGATCAAGACACTCTGATCCAGTGTGTCGGCCGTCGATTCCTGGCTTGTGCAGTGTTCTCCATCGCGCTCACTTACGTGCGCGCAAGCATACGCGGGGCGGAGCTCAGCGACTCATGCAAGAAGCGCGAGATGCGATAGTGCTCGCAGCCTCGATGGTGACCAGCTCCGATTTGCAGGGGGACAATTTGGTAAAAGGTGCGCGAATCTCACCTCCTGACATTTCCATTTATTCCGGTGTTGCTGGAATGGCGTTCGCCCTTGAAAGCCTCGGCTCGCATGCGCCGGACGTCGTTCGTGAGCCGTATCTTCGGCATGCGAAGACGTTTTTAAGCAAGATAACAGATAGCAGGCTCCCCCCAGGCTTTTTTGTTGGTCGAGCTGGGGTGGTAATTGCTCTTGAGGCGATGGCTTCTGATCCACGCAACTCTCGCAGCGAGAAGTTCATTCGAGAGCTACTTTCTTGCGCTGAGTCGTACATAGGTCTTGACGTTGAGGAACCAAGCCTCTTCTTCGGTCAGGCCGGCCTTTTATTTGCCGCTGCCTTGCTTGGCGCAGAGACGATGATAACGAATCTATCTCCGCAGCTCCGACTGATTGCGCAGTCGCTGGTATCGCATGCACGCAGCCATAACGGACAGGTTTGCTGGGTGCCGTCAGGGTCCCTAGACGGCTCACGCCAGCCTACAAATGGGCTGTTTCATGGCACAGCCGGCATCGCCTTGGGACTCGGTTGCTATGGCGCCTGGGTCGGCGAGCAAAAAATGTGTGATATCGCCAACGCTGCTATGGAAGGACTATGCGACAAGTTGACCCAGCGATGTGACTCTGAATTGCCGCTGTATGTGACAAAACCGATTGGAACTCCCGCAGAGCACTCCTTGAGCCATGGGCTGCCGGGATTTACCTGGAGCTTAATTCGACTCCGTCATGTCATCAAGCCAGAGATATTCTCGCTAATCTACCCCCAGGTTATTGACCACCTATTGAGGACAAAGATATCAGGTCCAACCTCTTGGGCTCATGGACTTGCCGGAATAGTTGATCTATTTATCGATATTTTGTCCTTAGACCTGGGGTATAGAAGCCAAGACGTGAGCTCTTACCTCGAAGATTGTGTCAGGGCGCTTCTTGCAATTAGAAAGTCCAAGGATCAAGTCGGACCCGAGCGGACTATGGCCTTGGGGTTCGGTAATGGGTTAGCAGGGCGCATGCGCGTCTTAGCTCGATGGATTGATCTTCGTGAGGACCGTCCAGCCTGGAAGCGACGGCTTTTTGATCCTTGTGAGATCTCGCCTGGCCTACCACGGGTTGCCTCCAAAACGTAAGCTTTCGCTCCCTCTATCTTCTTGTGCTCCAAAAGGTAGCTACATATGTATGGTCGGTTTTAACTCACCTTTCCTCAGTTAATTGTCCCCACACCAGAACCACCAGCGTTCTTGAGGCAACGCACGGTTATGACGATTCTGGCAAGGTGGGCGCGCCAGTCCTTGCCGCTACTTAGTCGCTTGAGAATACTCGTGAGGCCAGACGAGGTGGAGGCAAAGCACGAACCAGGTGTGTAGCCAGCGATATTCGTCCGAGCAACAGCGGTACTCCTTTGCCATAATCATTCCTTCGGCTCGACGGAGCCGACCATGGAAGATCATTGGACTACCAGAAGCTGTTAAATCATTGGTATGTAAATCATTGGTACGGGGTCACGGCCATTAAGTTAAGTGATAGGTACCCGTTATTTTGAACACCTAGTCTAAATATAGTAAGGTGCAAAGATGGGTAAGATCAGTCGGAAACGGGAGATCGGAGCAGAGGTAGTTGCCAAGGTTCAGAGCGGACGAACCGCCCGCGAGGTGGCAGAA
>JAPLFS010000014.1 GCA_026390555.1 Pseudomonadota bacterium | reverse complement strand
TTAAGAAACGCTATTTAATGGGGTGTGTGCCGCCTGATGATGACCCGAGCAAAATTCCCCCAGAATGTACTGTGTCAGATTTTAATCCGGTCCTAGATAAGCTTAGCAAGATAAACTACTCCCCTCAGGTAATGGCGGAGCCCGATAAACGGCTAGCGTGTAGTGGAGAGCCGTTGCCAGAATGCGCAAATCCACATCGGAGCGTGACGAAAGAGGAGGAGGTTTGGCCGGTTACTCTAGAGCGTGCCCAGAAATGTAGCGACGCACGGTTCCCAACGCCAGGAAGCTTTACCACGGATCCATTGCCGGTTAATAATTGTATAGATCGTGGGGCTGAGTTAGAGAAGAAATATAGAGAGAAGAACAAGGTTCCCATAAGTGTGCCGATCCCGATAATCCCAGGAGATAAGAAGGACCAGTATCAGCCTGCGCCACCAACAGATATCTGTATTCCATCTACGCCTGTAGATGGCGCGATAAAGGAAAGTCTGTGTGGAGAGCGCTTAAGTAGATCGGCAGCTTATCAATGCTGCAAAGATAACGGCGAGAGGTGTAAGCTTAAGCCGATTGTGGATCTTAAGCCGGGAGATCCCGTTAATAATGACGATAAATTATTCCTCAGCGCTGCCGCTAAGCGGGTCGTTGATACCGTCCAGGTCGGCTATCCCCCTGCACAGCGCTTAAATACCTGTGATGGTAAGGCAAAAAACTGCCTGATGGTCTCAACGAAGCTGATTGATGACCGCAAAAGGGCACAGGTAAGTGCCGAGGTCACGGTTCCTCTGCAGCTCTCGGCGCTCTTTGGATCGAATGGGGTTACTGTCAGACACGATGAGACCAGACTTATGGAGCACACCTTTCTGGCTGAGTAATACTACGCACGCTGTATTGCGACCCGATTATTAGTGGCGGATAATCGTGGTATGATTATCAGAAAACTTAAAATCCTCCTCCTGCATGTCTCCCTTCTAGCTTGTGCTCTATGCCTTACTAAGGGTGCTATAAGCGCCGCGGCTGAGTTCACACCGGCACCTGATGCTAGCGCTGATGATGAAAACCTGAGCGGTCGCCCCGATCAGTTCAGTATCGTTGTTGATAAAGCTGTGAGCTGCCTCGTACGTCAGGATGCGCCCTGCTTTCGGGCATTACTTGGTGAGGGGACGATTAATAACGAGAACCGGGGGACGGCTGCTATCGATCAGGTTATTACCACCAGGTTCATTCCGTTCTTCAACGACTTTATGAAGCTTACTGATAACGTTACGACACTGCCTACGCATGATGGTCAGAACAATCAGGGGCTTGCGATCTTTCGCACCTTTGAAACCACAGAAAAGCGCGAGAAGCCCTTCGTTATCTACATTATTAATCGGGACGGGCATTATGAGGTAGGGAATCTACAGCTTAACGTAACGGCGGGGGACGCGCGTAGTTCGCAAAAAAGCAACGCGAAAAAGTAGCGCGAAAATCTAGCGCTCTGCATCAGATAAGTTTTGCCCTATCTCTGCAAAATTAATGTCATAGCCTGCTCAGCGATATTAAACACGCTGCTAGCCGGTTCTTGAGATATGCGTGAAGCAACGACCTCAGCTTCTAACCGTTTACCCTGATTAAGCAGGGAGCGCACCCGCGCCAGGGCCAGAATATACTGAGAGGGTAGGGACTCTGCATGGGCTAGTAGGAGCCGTGTGCCGGCACCCTCTGCCGCACATCGGTCCCAGCGGGCGTAAATTCGAACTAGGTGAGCCGCCTCGATATTGTTCGGAATACAACCATCTTGCTGTGATGCCAGGGCCGCTTGAACGGCGCCCCGTAGCGCCACCATCGAGAGGGCCGGATTATGGCGCTCAAGAAACGAGCTTGCGATAGCAAGGTTTATCATCATCGGCAGATGACGAGCCGTGGTTTGTGGGCGCTTTGTTAGGGAGCTTAGTATGTTATGCAGCACAGTAGCGCGGTGCATTGGGGTGTGTTTCTTAAGGATCTCCTCGCGACCGGCGTGGGCTATCTCGCGCATTCTATCTGGGGCTGCAAGGAGCGCGCGCGCCTTCTCTGCAGCATCTTTTGTATCCCCCGCTGTGTAGGTGACCAGATGCTCACCATCATTAAAGATCTCTAGAAGTCCGTTTGAGCTGTGCTCGGTAAGCAGGAGTGCTCCGCACATCATCGCCTCAAAGACCCTGAAGTTAAGATCGCTACTGACGGTTTGATTTATAACGATATCGGCCTGTGGAAATATCTCCCAGTAGTTCCCCTGCCTAATCGTAATCGGGAGGATCTCTTTAAGGGTATTAAAAAATTGCACCCGTTTTGGATTAAGCCTCTCATCCATCGTACCAACGAATGAGACCGGCGTAGTTTTTTCAGAGCATGTTTCAACGTGGCGTGAAGCCCAGAGCGGCATCCAGGTTGTAGGGGTAGCGGATGGAAGGAACTGATGCAGGTAATCTTTTTGAGCAACGAGCATGTGATCAAAGCAGTGCGCGAGTTGAGAGTGCAGCTCCCAGTGATGGTGCGTGTCCACAGAGTAGAAGATGGTCGGTATCGGGGTATCTTCGAGCCCAAGGATCATAACAGGCGAGCTATTATCTAGCCACACGATGCGGTCCGGAACAAACCCGCCGGGAAGTTGCGCGAGTAGCTCGTTAATATGGAGTACAGATATCGTAGGGCGATGCTCAAGGTGCGTGGCTTCGCCGCAGGTAATAACCTCGTGCCCAAGTAATCTTAACTCAGTTGAGAACCAATCCTGATTTAAAAGAAGGATCTTCATGGTCGGTGGCTAGGCCCTAATATAGCTAAGTTTACCCTGTTTTGATGATGAGCAGGGCCTCCTGGGCGCAGTTTTTACCTAAGCAACCGTAATTATACTAGCGTGTGCACATTCTGTGTAAGGCCTATGAAGTTACTGGGGAAACGTAACTGATAAAATGGACTAACCAAGCCCTATCTCACGTAGCCCTAGATTCCAGGGCAGCACGTTAATACCAGACGTGATGCGGGGTGTGGGATCAAGCGAGAGGCAGAACCGCTCGGCATTTGGGATGTCCCGTCCGAGTGAGATAAGAGATCGAAGGTGATCTTCGCGAACGTTATCGGTCGATTTAATCTCAACGAGAGCTTTCGGCGCGCCAGGCCTCTCAATTACTAGATCGATCTCGACGTCGTCTTTTGTGCAAAGATACGAAAATCGAAACGATTTTGAGAGGTAGGAGTTTTGTCTGAGGGCTTCGCATACCACAAAGTGCTCAAATGCTTGACCGAATCCATATGTTTTGGGCGACGGGATCTCATCAAGCGCTCCCAATAGCGCACGTTGAACTCCGAGGTCAAAGAAGTAGTATTTTGGGGCAGCGCGTTGTCGCTTGCGAATTGACTCGTGAAACGGATCAAGGCGCTCCGCTAATAGGGTATCCTCAAGGATCTGATAGTAGCTCTGCACCGTATGCGGACTAACCCCCACATCTCGGGCGATAGCGGTGTAGTTGATGATCTTTCCATTACTTTGGGCTGCAACCTCCAGGAAACGTCGAAATGGAGGTGCTGAGCGGGCGAGCTGCTCCTCTAGGATCTCTTCACGCAGGTATGTGTGCACATATACGTTGAGGATCTCTTTACGCTCCTCATTCGATGTTGAAAGGACAACACGCGGTAACGTTCCCCAGCGTAGCGCATCGTGCAGTGAGAACCCCTCCGGTAGCTCTGGCTGCGTAAGGGGAAAGAGGTACCGCAAAAACGCCCGCCCAGCCAGGAGGTTAGCTTTTCCGCGCCGTAGCTTTCGAGCGCTTGACCCAGTTAGCGCGAAGTAGAGTTGTCGATCCTTCGGTCGCTCAGCTCCCACCCCCATACGGGATCGGCTGTGCGCCTCAATCTCAAGGTGAACCATATTGAGCAGCTCCGGCACACGCTGCACCTCATCGATAACTACCCACTGAACCCCAGTGCTGGGAAGACGGGCGATCCGATCGGAGAGCCTCTCAGGGTTGCGAGAGAACTCATCAAAGTCCCGCGCTGTAAGGAGATCGATAATATGCGTTGATTCCGCGGGCAGCCTGCTGCGTAGGATCCAGCTTTTGCCGGCTCCACGAGCGCCGAAAAGAAAAAAGCTGTGAGATTCCGGTAGGTTAATTGCTCTATGTAGCATGTGTCATATAAGGCAGACAAATATGTAGCATCATGCATGAAGATATAACTCTTTGCAACCACAAGAGGCAACTGATGAAAAGGCTAGCAGCCCTAGGCCGCCTTTAGCTGAGCCTTACGGTCGCGTGCTTCCTGGTAGATGCGCTCCGGTGGTTCCCGTAGATCCCACACTAGGCCGAGCCACGAGAGGCCCTTGAGGGTGTAGTGCGAGATATCAACCTCCCACCAATAGAACCCCTGACGCTCAGAGCCTGGATAACGGTGGTGATTGTTGTGCCACCCCTCGCCGAGCGTTATTAGCGCTAGTAGAAAGCTATTCTTGCTATCATCTCCGGTCTCAAAGCGTGGGCGGCCAAGCACATGCGCAAACGAGTTGATACAAAACGTGCCGTGGTAGAGCAACGTGGTGCTGATACAAAAGCCCCAGACAAAGAGCTGTGAGGCGCTCGTGTGAAGCCCAGGAGCGTACGCCTCAAGCGCAAAACCAAGTCCGAGCGTCGCAAATATAAGACAGAGCGGCGGGACCAGATGGTAGACATCGAGTAACCTGAGCTCTGGAAACTTAACGAGATCCTTTACGAGCTCCTCCCGAGTTCCGACGAACTGAGTGCTAAGCACCCAGCCAACGTGCGCCCACCACAAACCGTATATTCCTGGAGGATGAACGTCCTCCTCAGTATCTGAGTGCTGATGGTGATGGCGGTGGTGAGAGGCCCACCAGATCGGGCCCTTCTGCGCAGAGGTTGCGCCAAGAAACGCCAGTACGAACTGAAACCAGCGACTTGTTTGGTATGAACGGTGAGAGAAGTAGCGGTGGTAAACGCCGGTAACACCGAACATCCTTACCGCATAGAGGGCGACACAGAGCAACAGCGCCGTCCAGCTAAACCCAACCCAGAAGACCGCAAAGCAGCCGAGGTGAATCATCCAGAATGCGCTCTGTTTTATCAGGTTCATCGGGCTGAGCGGGTTTTCTTTTGTGGTCATCGTATATTCCCTATCCTGTGGTAGCTCGTAGGCTAGTCTATTGAGTGTTATAGTAAAGGAAATGCCGCCCTATGCAAACCCCTAGTGGTCTTAAAATACTAGTGTTAATTAGTGTGGTTATCGATATTGCCTGGGGGTAATTCGCACAACTTTATTGGCGCTGCGCTCATGGACGCTGTAGCCAAGCGCTATAGAGAGCGCGAGTGCGGCCACTACAAAAATTACTGAAATGACATTAGATAGGTGCGTAGCTTTAGAGACAAATTGGTAGAGGCACCAAAATGAAACCCCTGAAAGGATAAAGGCAACGATTCCAGGGAGTTTGTCGAGCGCTTTTAGGATTGAGCCACGCTCCCTATCACCGAGTAACACTATAATAGAGATAATACCCCCCACCATCAGCGAGGCCGCGCTAATAAGCACCATCAGCGAGATATCTGAGAGCTCCCCGGTTATGTTTCGTATAACGGCGCCACCAGCAAGGGCATGCAACGAGAGCGCCGCAGCGGTTGAGATGATAGTGATCGGACGTACCGAGATCGCCGGGTGGTTCTCACAGCTACAATCCCCCTGCATGCGGTGATGAACCCGGTGGTGCATAAAGTGCCAGAGTAGAAAGAGAGCCCCTCCCAGTACAAAGAGCTCGCCAAGCATCTCTGAATATTCAGCCACCTCGGAGGCTATAATGATACCAAGCACCCCGTATAAGGTATGAAATAATCCGAACGAAAGCCCCCATAGCCAAGCACGACCACTTACGGTCGCAGCAAGTGCGATAGCTATCAGGATGCAGCCATCTCCAAGCAGCGCCAGGGGATAGAGTATCAGTACAGAGAGGAGGGTGGCTATCGACATGGCCCCATTGTAGTCCGCGTAGGTGACCCTTTGCAAATTACGGGTGATTAGCCAGAGCGGCAGGGAGCTGCTCGATAGATCTATCTATCTTTGTAAATTCAACTAGTTCGCTGAGCATCACAAGATTTGTAATAATGCGTGGCACCTTGTTTTGCCCCCCTAGCTTGCCGCGACCCTTCATCCAGGCTGCAAAGCACCCCGTATTAACCGCCAGGATTGTGGGTGGCTTAAGACCAAAGCCACCCGAACGGTGTGCAGCGTAGTCTTCGTTGCGCTGAGAGAGCCGCTGGTCGAGCGTTGCTGCAAAGATCTCAAGGTTCTCTGGAGCTGGGGTTTCACCAACAAACTCGATAATAAAGATGTGTCCTCCGAGCTCTCCAGCTTGCTCAGGAAAGATCGGCCCAACGGTGTAATCAACTATATCTACACCGATCTGCTGTGCCGCCGTTACGATACCGTCCTCAATCTCCTCACCGATTAGGTGCTCGCCGAACGCTGAGAGGTAGTAAGAGGTTCTTCCGGTTACTAGTATGCGTGGGGTCTCTGTATCGACGAACCGTACGGTATCTCCGATAACGTACGACCACAGCCCCGCACAGGTTGTTAGTACGACTGCGTAGTTCGTGTCCCGCACGACGTTCTCGATCCAGTGGCGCGTTGGAGTGGGGCTATCGAGCTCCTCAAGTGGAACGAATTCAAAGAATAGTCCGTGATCGAGATTCATGCGCAGGCCGTCTCCATAGCCGCGATCGGCGACAGCGATAAAGCCCTCGCTCGCCGGGTAGACCTCGCGCAGCTCTGCTGAGCTGCCCGCAAGCGCCTCTCTGAACCGACCAACGTAGGGCGAGAAATTTACGCCGCCGTGAACTATCATCTCAAGGTTAGTGTAGATATCGGAGAGCTTCCCGGCAGTTTCAGGTTTGAGCGCGCTTAGTTTATCAAAGAAGATAAGTAACCAGGCAGGTATGCCGGAGATCATTCGAATATCCTCTGCGAGCGAGAGTTGCGCTAGGGTGTCTATCTTCTCTTCCCAGTTCTTTAGAAGAGCTAGGTGCGCCGGCGGAAAATAACGCGAACGGAGCCACCAGGGTAAGGTTTTTACAGCGATTCCGCTTAAATCCCCCAAGAATATATCTGGCGCTGGGGATGTTAAATCTGTACTTCCACCGAGCATAAAACTCTTGCCACCTAAGAGGCGCGAGTGTGGCCGGTTTGTAACGTGGTGCGCTAATAGGTCTATGCCGGCCTTGGTATTAGAGCGCAGCATGGCGTCCGAGCACGGGATGTATTTAGTCGTGCCCGAGGAGGTTCCTGAGCTAACGGGAAAAAACTTAATGGTGCCGGGCCAGGTGCAATCTTGCAGGTTGGGGAAGGGCGCCTTCCAGAACTCCTCCCAAAAGTTTTCGTATTTTCTAAGTGGAACCCGTTTCTGATACTCCTCAACTGAACCGATAGATGAGAAGCCGTGCTGCTTTCCGAAGGTCGTATTGGCGGCGGTTTTTACTAGAGAGAGGAGCTGCTTTCTCTGTGTATCAGCAGGGCACTGAGACGCTAACTGTTCGTTGCGCCAGCGAGCGTAGAGGCGGAGCAGGGGGGTTGCGTCGATCATGTCAGCTTTAGTGAATCTATTTACTGTAATTTTGTGGCAGAGGGGAGCGACCCCTAGAGGTTGCCTACCCGAGACTCAAACTGCTCCTGAGAGAGTATTCCAGGTAGCGAGGATCCCACAAAAAGGACAACGGCGCCATCAACCCTTCCTAAACGGGCGATCGTCTTAAGGAGCTCTTTGCGATTTGAATTATGGTTTCGAACGTGACCGGCGTCAGGGTGCATGTGTTCCGGCTTCCAGGCGTAATTAGTGAGCTCAATCCACTCACCTTCAAACGCCTCTCTAATACGACTCCACGGGATCTTTGCCATGCTCGTCACCTGTAAAAAGTATGCTCCGCAATATACAGATATTTCAATTCTTTGGGAAGTTTTTATGTTCGACAGGTCTGGGGTGGTGTAGGGTGCTAGTAACTATGGCAAAAATTGGAAAAATATCGGGATTTCCCGAGTGGTTACCGGAGCAGAAGATTGCAGAGGATCGTGTTATCAGCACGATTCGTGCGATCTATGAAAGTTTTGGATTTACTCCGATCGAAACACCGGCGGTAGAGCTGATCTCGACCCTCGGATCTAAGGGGATAATTGACAAGGAGATCTTTGCAGTCAAACGCCTTAAGGCCGATGAGAGCGATGATGCCGAGTTGGCGCTACACTTCGATCTGACCGTGCCGCTAGCGCGCTACGTTGCGCAGCACGGTAGCTTCCTTAGCTTTCCGTTTAAGCGTTATCAGTGTCAGAAGGTATGGCGCGGCGACCGTCCACAGAAGGGTCGCTTCCGCGAGTTCTATCAGTTCGATATCGATATAATAGCCCGTGATGAGCTGCCACTCTCATGTGATGCCGAGGTTGTGTCGGTGATCGGGCTCGTTATGGATGCGCTGCAGTTTGGTGAGTACTCCATCCGTATTAATAACAGAAAGTTGTTGAGTGGCCTGTATTCTGAGCTTGGACTAGATGAGTCGGCGTGTAGGGCTGCAATCGTTATAGTCGATAAGTTACAAAAGATAGGAGCCGAAGGTGTGAGAGCCGAGTTGCAGAAGATATCGGGCATCTCTGAAGCGGCGGTTGAGGCGATTATTAAGACGACCGAGATCCGGTGTTCGGCCGATAAACTTACTGAGCGCCTTGCTCCGTTAAAGCTTATAAGCCCCTTGATTACCGAAGGGGTGCAGGATCTAGTTACGATCTGGGAGCTATTGCCCGAGTCGGTTAAGAACAGCGCTGTAGTGGATCTTAGTTTAGCACGGGGACTTAACTACTATACCGGTCTAATCGTTGAAACGACCCTGATTAAGTATCCAGAGTTCGGTTCAGTCTTTTCAGGTGGACGGTATGAGGATCTCGCCTCTGAGTTTACAACACAGAAGCTACCGGGAGTTGGCGTCTCTGTTGGATTATCACGCTTAATGGAGCTGGCGTTCACAGAGGGGCTAATATCAACTAGCCAGAGAAGCCCAACACGGGCACTTGTCACCGTGTATTCAGAGGACGATCGAAGGTTAAGCAACGATGTTGCACAACAGTTGCGCTCTGCTGGCTTACCAACGGAGGTCTTCTATAAAGCCCCTAAGCTCGGCAAGCAGATCGAGTACGCTGAATCAAAAGGGGTACGGTATGTGCTCTTTATCGATGCCGCTACGCGTGAGGTAAAGGTCAAGGACCTCGTTACGAAGGAGCAGGCCAAGATTGAAAACTTAGCGGAGTGGGCTAGGACGATAGCGTAAAAATAGATCTCATAAAAACGAGTTTGTAACTGGTCACAGTAGTTTAATGTAGCGATTCAAGCTATTGAGATTACCGTGAAGTTTCATAGGTAATTCGATTGGTCGGCCCCTTAGGGGCTATTGAGTGTCATTAGCGTATGCGAATATTTATCGAATATGCTGGCTAGTTACCTTAATGGTTAATAATACACTGAGTATTTGGTAACTTACAGTGATAATTGACAGTGATAAGCAGACCTTTCACTAAGAGTTATTCATCTTAACGGATAGGCTGCTGTGAATAGGCTACTGGGACCCTTCAAGGGTCTCGTGTGGTACTCTAATAAAATGGGGAGATTTACCCCGCAAATTGTTTAGCTCTATGCCGGGACGTTGGGATAAGATCGATAAGGTTCTTCAGGATGCGTTCTTCGTAACTGGAAACCGTTTTAAGCTCGAAGAGGTCGAGGCCGTTCTGGGCAAGATGCGGCACGTTGACCTAGACCTGCCTGAGCTGCAGGAGCTTGAACCCCGCAAGGTTGTGATCGCAAAGGCGCAGGCGGCGTTGAACCAGGGATACTCTCCAGTTCTGATCGAGGACACCTCGCTCTCGTTAGTGGCCCTCAACGGACTCCCCGGTCCACTTATCAAATGGTTCCTAAAAGCGCTCGGCAGCGAAGGGGTGTATCAGTTGGCGGCAACCCGTAATGATTGCAGAGCTGAGGTGCGCACTATATTTGGACTCGCCCTTGGACCGCAGAGCTTTATCTACGGAGAGGGGATCGTTGCGGGTGAGGTGGTACCTCCCCGTGGTAGCGGTTTCGGATGGGACTCTATCTTCCAACCAACCGGCAGCTCAAAAACTATGGGGGAGATGTCGAAAGAGGAGAAAGCTCTATTTAGTATGCGGGTAAAAGCGCTGCACGATCTCCGTAATCAGCTTGAGAGATTTTATCAGGGCCAAAAGCATGGGCAAAAAGAGCCCCCAAAAGGGTAGTAGCATCTCCACAAACAGCATCTCTACAAACAGTATCTCTACAAACATAGAGAAGGTTGCTCAATCACTCTTTGAGCAGGGTGCTGAGCGCTCCTCTTTTCTAGAAGCTATAGCCCAGGGGGAACGTGCCGTAACGGCGGTGGTAAGGCTAAGGGGCGAGATACAGAGCAAGATACAGGGCGAGATAGCACAGGTCGGTAATAGCGCCACTCAAAGAGCAGCTTGGCTTCCAGACTGGATCTCAGTTGCAGCCCCAGAGGAAAGGCCCGGTCGATCCGAACAACACCAGAATGGAGAGATCTACTGCCTCGATCTCTCCTCAACCTTTGCATGCGCTACACTCTCACAGTTGGCGCAACCTACCGGCATCTTACTTGATATGTGCGCAGCCCCAGGGGGAAAGGGCATCGTTGGTGCGCGTTATCTCTCGCCGCAGATCGTGATTGGTAATGAGGTCATACGAAAGCGCACCTTACAGCTGATCTCAAACTATAAAAGATGTCGAATGGATCCAGCGCTAGTCACGTCGTGCGATCCGGAGAGCCTCGCCCAACGCATACCGCACCGTGCCGATGTGGTTATTGTTGATGCGCCCTGTTCCGGTCAGTCGCTTTTGCTGAAAGGGTTAGCTGCTCCCGGAGCTTTCCACCACGCGACTATCTCTATGAACGAGGGGCGTCAGCGCAGAATATTAGCCAACTCAGCTAAAACGGTAGCGCCAGGAGGCGCTCTACTCTATTCAACCTGTACGTTTTCGCGCGAGGAGAACGAGAATAATATAGAGTGGTTTCTTAAAACCTTTCCCGAGTTTCATGCCGTTACCGTTGACCTTCTTGCCCCGTATCTCTCCCGATACTCAAGCCAGGCGTGCTATCGCCTCTTTCCACACGAGGGACATGGAGCAGGAGCGTTCTGCGCATTGCTGCAACGTGAGGGCAGTCGTAGCACGTTAGAGATATGCATTGATGAGATAACCGACACCTTGCGACCAACATGGCGCTCCCCAACGGTCTTTGCTCTACGACCCGCTCCGATTAAGCGGCAGGAGGCCGAGCACAGCCGCAAGGCGCAGCGCGGGAAGTGGAAAGGGCGGGACGATAAGGGTAGTAGGCGCTTTAAGCGTTTTACTGCCGATGATCAGGAGTGAGATCTCACCCTGAGTAGCCAGCACATCAATAGTACCGAGAGCTGAGACAACGGTAACGTGAATAAGCTTAGGGGATAGATTAACTATCTCACCGATCGTTACGGTGCCCCCAGCTACTATAAGTAGATCTCCATTAAGCTCTAATGCGCTCTCTATCAGGAGCGAGCCAGGTGTTGCCAGAAGCATCGCCCGTTCCTGGTTTGATGACGCGAGGCTAATATTTTGAGCCTTCAGGTTCTCTCGCACGATCAGATCCCCCTGTAGCAGAGCGGGTGAAGTGCAGTCGTGTGAGGCAGTCGGCGAATCAAAGCTACTCTTAGTTACAGCCAGTGGCGTGGTAGGACAGGGGGAGACGGCGGAAAAGATCTGATTATAATCAAACCGTCCGGCTGGTAGGGGAGTTTTTGGAAAGCTTGTTAGAGAGCCCGCCCCCTCCATACAGGCGAGCCAGCTATTGCTAATATTATGATGTGAGGCGTTAACGGTAACGCATTCACGCTGCGCTATCTGGGTTGTTGTAATAGCGCTACGCGCAGTATCGTGCAGCCGCTCACCCTCGCGTTGAATAGCTAGCAGGCTTGCAAGGTGCGAGCTCTGAGAGAGTAGGCTTCTTGCGGCAAACGCAACAAGCAACATGGCAAGCAGGGCGATCGGTAGGATAAATCCCCCTTGATGTACACCCGTAGCTTTTGGTCTATTCATCGTCTCTTCTCACTACTCTACTACTGAAAGATCTCGTTCCAGACTCCCCGTTGCGCAAGACCAACTATTAAGAGCGATTCAAAGGGGCGAGCAGCACGAGTTTTAACTGCAAG
This sequence comes from Pseudomonadota bacterium, assembly GCA_026390555.1. NCBI lineage: Bacteria > Pseudomonadati > Pseudomonadota > Pseudomonadota bacterium. The sequence continues at coordinate 22,705 of JAPLFS010000014.1, read as the reverse complement.
GTGGTATGATAATGCTCCAGAGGGATCGCTAAGCGGCGTTACCGTAAAGGAGTGGAGCCTGCGAGCCAGGGGTTGATTTTCTAGGATACGGGAACCTACATGAGAGGCGAGCCGTAACTGGCCACTTCTATCGATAAAGATAGAGTACTCGCGCGCTACCGGAGCGAACTCTAGTAGTGCGGCTGGAGCAGGGAGGGTGGTGTTACTGACTAACCCCCTAATCGCCTGACCGGTTAACTCGATACAGCTAGGGCTTATTGCTCGTATTGTTCCAACTATTTGCAACGCACCGGACACTCCAATCGCCACGTAGCTTTTAAAGGTGGATGGAATAGAGAGCGCATTAATGCCACATGCTTCAAGGGAGATCTCGGCATCCTGAAAGCTAGATTTGCGAACTGCGGCTCTATACGGCGGCGAGAGTTCGATAAATGAGGCAACGTCGGAATCGGGCTGAGGGGCAGAGCTGCTATTTAGGGAGCTTAGTGGGTGTTGGCTCGCTAAGTGATCGCCCCGTACTATCGTTACACCAAATTCAAAGCGACCCCGTTCATGTGCGCGTACCCCCATCTGAAGAGAACCGTGAACCATGCGCGCTGCTATTTTGCCCTCGAGCTCCTCTGATAAATCTCTAAAGAGTTGAATAGAGGAGCCGGTAAAGGATGAGATCCCAGCTCCTATCAGAGCAACCACACATAATACAGAGAGGCATTCTATGAGTGAGAAACCACGCTCATACATAACAGCACCTACGGAATAACGGCCCAACGTAGTTCGCCGCAGCTACAGGTAATGGGTGAGCTTAAGGCGGAACAGCGCGGGCTTTTGCAGTTTGGTGTTTGAGTGCGAATAATCGTGGTTGTTGTGCGCGTTACATTGGCGATAGTGAGCAGAAAGCCGAGCGCTATAATACTAAGCAGAGCTAATGTGATCACTGACTCAAGGAGCACCAGTCCGTTTTGGAGGGAGTTAGTATGCGATATCGGGATTAGCATACAATCCGGATACGGGCTCGTAGCGAGATAACTAAACTACAGCTTAATTTATCGAGCAAAAGGGTAAGCGTTGTTGGAGTAGCGGTATTAGTTGAATAAAAGCGCAGGGCGCTGCCACCTGTTTCTATAGGCTTTATCGTTACGCCTCGGCGTAAGAGATGGGATATGGGAGCAGCTACTCCCTGCGCATCTGTGGTGATGCGTGAGGGTGTAATAGATACCACTATGGAAGCTTCGTTAGCTATGGAGAGGCTGCGTGCTTGCTCAAGAAACAATTTCAAACGGGCCGATTCAGCTAAGAGGTGTTGTCTTTGGATAGTTACTGACAAACGTACGACCGCAAAAGAGGTTAGCAGGGAGAGGATCCCGAGGGTAACGAGCGCCTCTAGCAATGAAAAGCCGCGATTCAGATCCATACTTAGCAGTATCGTTGGAATGGAGCGGAAGTTGCGTATGGAGCTAACTTATCAATCTGCGGATTAGGTCAGCGTTTAATTTTTTGCCGTAAGCTGCAAGGGCCACCAAGCTATTGGCCTGTATCTGTTTGTTTATATTAAATGAGCCCTGCTGAGCGTAGTCGAGGTCTACGATCCGACTTAAGGCCTCCGATTCTCCTATTCGTTGAGAGCTGATGTTCTGATCGATAGTATCAAGCCTGGTCTGCTTTGAGCCAACCGAGCTACGAGCTGTATTGAGGGACTGTGAGAACTGCTGCACGGCGCTATGGGCCGCCCGTGCCCCACCCTGTGTGCTGATATTTTGCGAGGATACCTGCGCGAGTTGTGCTTCAACATCGATGCCGCTTATTTCAATCTGAGAGTTGGCGCTGCTATTGATACCGACCTGAGCGCTAAGCTGCGAAGCGTCAAGAAGCTTAACGCCGTTAAATTCAGTTGTCGCAGTGATGCGGCCAATCTCGCTTGAAAGAGAGGAGTACTCAGCCTGTAGTGCAGCGCGCTGCTCGTCCGAATAGGTGCCGTTAGCAGATTGGACAGCGAGCTCCTGTAGCCGCCCTGAAATATTCTGTATCTCGCTTACTGCCCCATCAGCTATGGAGAGCGCAGAGCCAACGTTGCGCACATTACGAGAAGCCTGTTGCAGAGTTCTGAGGGAGGCTTCAAGGTTTACTGCGATGGCAAGTGCTGCGGCATCATCGGAAGCTTTGTTGATATTCTTTCCAGAGGCGAGTTTGTTAAATGAGTTTGAGAGATCCTGCAGGACCTTGTTTATGTTTTGAGAGCTCCGTATACCTGATACTTGTGAAGCTGGATTGAGCATAATCCTGTACGCAAGAAAAAAATGGGTGGGAGGCTTCCAGGGCAGCTTGATCCTTACAATGCATAATAATAAGGGAATATCGCCGTCCTAAAAACCTCCGCACCCAACGGTAACTGCTTCTGCTGATCCAGTTATCAAGCACTACGAGAGCAGAAGCGAGGATCAATACGACGTGCCTGTGTACGTCGATTGCACATTTCCTCCTAGAGTTAGTTTTCGGCACTATTAGAAAGAACTGTATAGTTTGGTGCGAAAAAGAAAATTGGTGGCTAATCGTTTGAGGGGGGTGCGAGCGGTTCATCAGGAATACCTAGTAGATCGCGAAAACGCCTGCGCAGATATATCTCCATCCCATCAACTACCCCGTTACACTTGATAAGATTGTCAATTATGCTGGCCATAGTGCGCTTGGATACTGGATCTAGCACATCACGTAACATGCTGGCCTCTGTAGAGCTGCTACGCATATTTGTTAGCTGCGCTTTGGCCATAACTATCACGTTGGCTGCCGTCTCATCTGAGATCTTAAAGAGCGCTTTAAGGCCGTGATGAATAACGGAATGCTCAAATTTATCCACACTACTATCGGATGAGGCGATCTCAAGCAGCACGATGGCGGTCGCAAGGGTAAGATCCTGCTTGCTTTTTACCGTACCTTGCTTGCGCAGCCCCTGCATCTGATTCATGAGGTTGTTGGCGTTTAGTTCTGAATGGTTGTTAGACATATGTTTCCAGCTATTAAATATACTTATAAGGGCTATCCAGACTTGGTATCTTTTAGAGGGCCTCTAGGGGTTATGGTTAATAGCGGTAGCTAAGTGCCTTTTAGGCCAGTCTTTTTACACTAAGACTGCATAACTACCTGTATTAGCTTAGTAAAGTTGGATAAATAGTTACGTAATTGTTGCGATATTTATATGACGACCCTCTACTCTCACCAAACGGAAGCTTTTCTAGAAATATAGAGAGGAATCACATTAAGCTAATCTTGGCAGCGAGAGCCTTATTAAGCGGGGGTACCATCGGCAATAGAGGTATTATAATGAGCAGGATTCACCGAGTAATCACGCTATCCTTATACTGCGTGGAGAATAAAAGCTCTTTGCTCATGGCCTTTAGAGGTAGTTATCATACCAGCTCAAATCCGAATTTTTGACCAAACTCAGGTCGTAGCCTCTGAAAGGTCCCTGGAGCTACCTTGAGCATAGGCGTAGCCGCACCCGATAGCATACGTTTTTTGCACCATATCAGTATGTAATTTTCGATCAGAGTACTATCTGGCACAATCACTGAGAGATTAATCAGAAAGCTCTGATCATGGGGGAGAGCTTGCAGCAGATTGAATAGGTTGCTGCGAGCCTCTTCACCACATGGGATATGCGTAATCTTAAGCTCTGAAAATCCTGGATGTTGAATCCTCTCTAGCTCAATTGCAGACTCCTGCATGATTGGCGTGCGTTGCCTCACTACTTGAGGCTTATCTTTCAGGAGCGTATCTATAAATGAGGCTTGGATCTGCTGTGTAAGAATGGGTTCTGGCTCGCCGAGATTCGGTAGCTCCATTGGTGATAGTATAACCCTTAACTGAAGAGTCGGAATTTTAGAGTGGCCGTTCTCTCTTACTAGGCCAAGGGTCTATGGCCGATGGTACTATGGCCGATGGTACGGGGTTACTCTGCTCCACTACTTAGCTTGTCCCCTAGTGTTCTTCTGGTAGGCTAAAAACGGAAATCTGGGCGACTAGAAACAACTTTTCTACAACTTTCGGCGACCTGAGGGCCCTTAGGGCCTCTATTACAATGTCGCTACTGCAGATCTGTTACTTGCTGAAAGAAAATTGATCTTTCTATCCGTCACCAGCGATTTGCTCCGCAAATCGGCTCCTTAGGGGCTATTAAGTGTCATTACCGTATGCGAATATTTCTGGAATATGCTGACTAGTTACACGAGTTGAAGATGGGGTCTATGACAAAGGTTCTCTCCATTCGCACCCGCGGCCAAGGGCTCTACGAGATAACGGATCAGGTTTCACAGCTAGTAGCAGAATCGGATCGCAATGAAGGTTTGTGTACGGTCTTTGTGCGGCATACCTCAGCAAGCCTTACCATACAGGAGAACGCCGATCCCTCGGCGCGCGCAGATCTTGAACGGTGGCTTAATCGCCTAGTACCTGAGAACGATGCACTCTATACACATACCGCAGAGGGGGCGGATGATATGCCCTCGCATATCAAAGCTATCCTGACCGATGTGTCGCTCTCGATACCTATTATGCATGGGAAGCTCGTGCTCGGCAGATGGCAGGGAATCTACCTTTGGGAGCACCGTAGGGTAGGGCAGCTACGCGAGGTTGTTGTGTATTGCGGCTAGCTGGGTTGCGAATCCAATGTTAAGGGTTAATAGTCACTATTCCCTGCGGGGCTGAGGAACAGCCGATGCTACTGATTTAAGACTATGTGTTCAAAGAAAGGGGACCTTGACATATATTGCTATCCCTTAATCTTTCTATTCTGAAACTGGAGAAAAGATCATGAAGAACCTAATCGGCTTGCTTGTTTTTCTTGCCTGGGCCACAGGTGCCGCCAGTGCTGAGTCTATAACGGTGATTCCCGCGGGAGAATGCCGAGGGTTTTTTAGACCAGTCAATGAAGACGGTGTCATGTTTCGGAATCCAAATGCCGCGATCCAAGGAGATGTTAGGTGTACATTACTTTTGCGAACGAATGGCAAAAGACTGAACAAAATCCGGCTGCTTGACAAGAAAAGCCGGTACTCGAACACAAATGTGTCTCGGACGTTTCGCGTTCGCTCGACCAGTTCCGGCTATGCAATAGACTTTAACTACAATCCCAACACTTGCTTCTATTATATTGAAGCGCAAGGCGCACAAAGCAATTTGAGTGTCACAATTGGGAATAGCAAATTGACAAGTCTAAGTCATGAAATCTGCTATGGGGCTTTCTACCTCGCCGCCACTCGCATCGGGCCCAGTCCTCCCGCTTCCACTACCACCGCTACGTCTGCGCTTGAATGCTCCACGAAGTGCACTAAGGAGTCGCTTGTGGCTGGTGGCAGCTGTTACGGCTCCACGTTTAGCCCCGGAACGAACGACTGCCTTCTTTTTTCCAAAACAGACGCGCAACCCTGCACCGCTCTCACACTGTCTATGGACGCAGAGAGCAAACAGGACGGCACATCGAGCGCTCTCTTCCCTGATCGATATTCTTCGGTGGCACGGTCGTGCGTGACGACGACTCCACCGGCAGCAACAGATCGTCCCCCCTATGTCTTGCCGACGAAAGAGGAAAAAGCGGATGCCGCCATTGGCACTGCTCTAGAGTCCGTTGCGGGATCTATCATCCGCTGGCGAGGGGCGACAATATTCGAAGCTGGAATCAACACAGAAATAGGGGTTGCCGGCCCGCCGACCACGCTCCTTTATCTAGGCAGCGTCGCGAAAGTCGCCTCCTCGAGAGCTTGCACTGGCATCTGCCAGCAGTTCAAGAAGGGCAGTCAGTGGACGAGAACCCCTACCGATTTCACGGGAACCTGGGCACAAGCCAATGGGTACTTCGGCGTTACAATGGGCCCCGTAGCTTCGACGTGCGTGGCGAATTCATACTATGCTGCTGCGCCGGTGAACTCGGAGAGTGACGACCAGTTTGGGTACATTTGTGACCTTTGGGGGAAGCCTGAGACGGGCACGCTCCCCTCGCTGACGTCGTTGCCCCAGGAGCCCGGCGGGAAGAATGCCGTGACTGTGTTGATGAGGCTTCGTTGGAAGGCGGTGGCAGGGGAATAGTCTTTTTTCCTCGACTTTAAATGCATTAATCTTGGGGACTAGAAACAACTTTTCTACAACTTTCGGCCATACCAAGGGTCCTGTTGAAATGTCGAGACCGCAGATCGTCTACTTGCAGAAAGTGAATTGATCTTCCTATCCTTGATTTGAAACTTGCGTTATACTCAATATTCTTAAACCTCAATGGGGAAGCAATGAACACATTTGATGCAATTCGCGAACGCAGAGCAGTAAAGCAATTTGATCCACACCATCAATTTACCAAGCAAGAGACAGAGCAGCTGCTTGATCTAGCTATGCAAGCCCCATCATCTTTTAATATTCAGCACTGGCGTTTAGTAAACGTGACTGATAAGGCTTTAAGGCTAAAGTTACGAGAAGTGGCTTATGATCAAGCGCAGGTTACTGATGGATCATTATTATTTGTAGTGACTGTGGATATAAAGGCTTGGGAAAAAGATCCTGCAAGATATTGGGTCAATGCACCTAAAGAAGCTCAAGATATTCTCGTTCCATGGATTAATCCATTTTATGCCGGAAAGGAGCAGCTTCAGCGTGATGAAGCGATGCGTTCTGCTGGAATCATGTTACAAACTATGATGCTCTCTGCAAAAGCAATGGGATATGATTCATGTCCCATGGTTGGCTTTGATTTTGATAAAGTAGCCGAATTGATTTATTTGCCTAAGGACTATGCGATTGCAGCTATGTTGGTTGTTGGTAAGGGAATAAAACCAGCATGGCCTAAACCAGGTTTCATACCTCAGTCAGAAATGATAGTTGAGAACCATTTTTAAACAATTAATAATTATCTTACCAAGGATCTACGTGCGCTTGCGCCGCGTTGCGCCGAACAACGGCTCTACGAGCTTTTCGATACCGATCACCACGAGCACCGCGACGACCGCCGTCGCGCCGAAATCTCCGCCCATGCCTGCGAGCGTCGGCTCGAGGGCGATCTGGAGCAGCGCGTAAAGGAGCCCGCCTGCGGCCGGCAGCCACGGTCGGCTGGCTGCATGAATTTCACCCGTCATCGCGATGAAGCTACCGCCAAAGCAAGCGATGGCGGAGGGCGCCACCACAAACAGCGACTCCGCGCCCACGAGCACCATCGCCAGCACGAACGTGCAGGTCACGGACGCCGACGCCAGCACCGGGCTCCAGCGCAGATGTCGCTGCACTTCGTAGGTCGCTAGCGCCGCCAGAGGCGCGGTGACTAGGACGGCGAGTTGATCGGCCGTTTGCAGCTGCAGCAGCTTGGCGCCGCCGGGTGACGCCCCGATGTGGTCCGCGATCAGCGCCGCGAAACTGACACCGGAGAACGCGAGGAACCCCAGCTTGCCGCCCACGCCGATCCAGGTGGAGCGCAGCAGCGAGTACAGCAGTCCGGCGGTCGCTCCGGCCAGCGCGATCCAGCCCGGGTGCGCGAGCACGAGCGGTGACGTCATGCCGGCAAAGGCACCGACGTAGATCGGTGCGGCAACGGAACGGATCGAGGCCGGCAAGATCGGCAGCGCACCCAGCACGCCGACCACGGCTGCGGCGAGCACTGGCTCGACGTGCCACCCGCGTGCGATGAACGCGACGGCGCTGGCGCCAAGCGCACTTGCGATCACATCGGCCCAGGACGGCATACTCAGCCCGGGCAGGTCCCACACCGTATGCAGGAGGCCGGCGAGCAGCGGCAGCGCGAACAGCCCGAACATGACCATCTCGAGCGGCGTCGCGCCGCGCAGGAAACCGTCGACATAGAAGAACGCTAGCAGCGTGACGAGCCCGAGCCGGACCACAACCGCCATAAGTTTCTGCTGAGCAGGTGACAGGGTTGAATCCGGGGTGGTGTCCGAATTTGGAGGTGTTGAACCAGGCACAGCAGCAGTTACCATAGAAATTACCTATAGCAAGCAGCTATCCCTTGCCCTGCTCAATTTTGTTCTCACGATAAGCCCTAATAAGAAGCTCCAGTAGCGAAATTTGCTGTAAAATCGCACTCCCACGTTCAGTATCAGAGATACGACGGGGTGCTGGATATGTTTTTAATTCCTGAATCTCTGGAATCATATCGGTTCCGTTGCGAATAGCATCATCAACCGAATCAAAGTGATTGTGAAGTGCCAAGTAGGTCCTGCCAGGTTGCAGCACCAAGGTATAGCCCTTGTCGCCGTACGCTTCGGAGAAGGCTCCATCGATGGTAACCGCCTTACCGCACCGCTTTAGGGGCGATTCCCCCTGCTCAATCTTAACAGGCACGTGACCGTTAACTATTAGCCCATCTTTCTCATCAACCGAGAACTCTCTAAGCACTTTGTCACAGAAGGCAGCCTCATGGATAAGTGAAAAATATGGGTTCTTCTCCTCGTGTTGAGCTTTCTTATCACCCACAAAGTATAGCTCAAACGTTGCGAGCTTATCCTTGCCGAAGAGTGGCGATAATGGCCCACACCATAGGTACCAGAGTAGATCTAAATCTTGCTGCCTCTTGCTCTGAAAGGCGCGCTGTACGGAGAGCTCAAGCGCATTAAAGAGCTCCTTGCCCTTACGCGCCACCCCATCAACTGAGAACTCAATAAAGTTGCCCGCCCCGTCGCACGGCACACAGCCGTGAAAGATCAGCGCATGATCGCGAATAATCGCCATGCTACCCTTCTGCGCTACGTAGCTCATATGCTTCCAAAGAACGGCGCTATTTGTGAATGATTCCGTAAGAGCAGCCAGACACGCCTCTTCATGTAAGGAGAGGGCTGTGGGGTGCGCCGGATCGATCGTAGGGAGCGTTGAATCTAATAATGGATACAATATGTTTTCAATCGTGACGGTACCCTGCGCGAGATTAAGCTGTGAGATTAAATCTCTATGCGAGAGTTCAAAGTGGGGATTTCTGGCGATTAGTTGCGCTTCCAACTTAAACTGCATGATGGCGATAGCCTTTTGCATGCGCTTAAGCAGCAGCGCATCCCTATCGCCAATATCCTTACAAGCAAACTGTACGGCTGGATCCTCTGCATAGTGCGCAGCAACTAGCTTTGCAATCGGTTCGAGTGGAATACCGTAGCCCTCCTCTAGTTGGCTCAAGCGGCCGTACCTAAGAGAGAGACGTACAACGGTAGCGATAGATGCAGCATGTCCAAGAGATGCCGCCATCCAGGAGGTGTCGTGGTTGCCCCATGTAATAGAGACATGTGGTTGACGGGAGATGAAATCAATTGATTTATCAATACGAGCTCCACGATCACCTAGATCGCCAGCTACAATAAGCTCATCGATCGCCAAATTCCGGATGATGCGTGCCGTAAGCCTGAGCAGGTCAAGCTCACGACCGTGTGAGATAAATGATTCAAGTATAGAGCTGAAATGCTCCGGGCTACGATTAAACTGGGGGCTTAGGATTAGCTCTCGGAAGAGTTGTAGATAGTGTTGAGGAAGGAGCTCGGCTACCTCATGTAACGGATAGCTTGTAGCCAGCGCTCTAACGATCTGAAGCATAGCACTAAGGTTTAAACTAACGATCTCACGCCGTTGTTCAGATGATACGGAATCGTTGCAATAAAATAGAAACGATTCACGTGGATAGTAGATAAAGCTTAAAAGTCGAAGCTGCTCCTGCTCTGAGAGGGTCTTAGTGAAGAGATCTGAAACGAGGGGCTTGAGGGAGCCCGATGCATTATTAACAACGTGTCGCAGCTTCTTATACTCACCGTGCACATCGCTAATCACATGTATCGTACCCTTTGGTAGGGTCAGGGTAGCCGAGAGCAGCGCTATCTTAGCGAGAGCATCCTCGGTCGTAGGATAAACCGTGCGCAGCTCCCGTAGGTAAAGCAGGGTTATTTCATCAAATTGCAGGGGAATCGAGGGATACGGAATAAAGGGAGACGGGATAAACGGAGACATAGTCGTAGATCCTTATCGAATCGAGCGCTGCAGCTTAGTTGCTGCTGCCGTAAAGCGCTCACTCTTAAAGTTCGTTGGTTGCGAAAGGGTTTTAAAGAGCTTGTCGAGCTCCGACTTATACTCCTTAGCGAGCTGTGAAGAGGAGGCTAGGGTGGCCTGAATTCCCATACCGATCTGCTCTGCTACCTCATACTTTGGAAAGGGGGTCGTTACGGCGAATAAACTCAGTTGCTGCAAAACCCCTTTGCACAGTTGGTAGTCAACTGGTGCAGATAAGATTAACGGTTGCACCTGCTTGGTAAGAAGCTCTGTAAGTTGTGTGAGCGCCTCCTGTGAGGCTGCCGTTCCATCTGATGTATGCAGGATAGCTACCTGCTCCCCAAGGGTAGCTGCGAGCTTTGGATCCAAGGCCTTTAGCGACCACTGTAGCATAAGAAGAGGAGCAAGATTAATCTGCAGTTGGCCAGGCTTGCCCCCGTATGTCTGGTGCTTCCACTGCTGCTCAGCGAGGCTATGGTGACATGAAAAACAGTCAAACAAGGCAAGCTCCGGCAATGCGCCGTCCATCGTTCTGGCTTGAGATTGGAGCATCTTTATCAGACTCTGCGCATGAGTTGACTGTCCGGCGAACCACGCTAGCAACGGCACGTACTGAGATTTGCGCTTTATATAGTCCTGATCCACGACCCAGTGCCTCGGTTGAAGTATTCCGAAGGTGTCGAGCTCAAAGCTAAGGCGCGGATGCCCCGCTCCGTAGAGGTCGTGCGTGACGCGCTTCTCTTCGTCTCCGTAGTGGCAGGAGAGGCAGAGGGTCGCACGTTGACTGAGCTGTGCGATATCGGTTAATCCGTGTGCTAGATTCTCTTTATGGGTGGCGCCTGTGACCGCATGTGATTCAAGCCAATTTTCAGCTGCGCCGTGACACGACTCACATGAAACGCCATCCTCAATCTGAAACCTCTCACCCCGCCTAGACTGCTCTGGAACATAGGTCGTGTGACAACTAAGACAGAGCGGCTCCTTGTTTGGCGCACTAAGGCCGAGGAGGGACGTCATACGCCTGGCATCAGGGCTTATTAGGTTGCTATAGGCCCTAGAATGTTGGTCGTGCTTGGTCCAGGTATAGTATTCATTTTGTAGAACATCTGAGCCCTTTAATGGATGGGCGCTGCCGTGACAGTTAGAGGATGAGCACGAGCCTGTTCCAAGGTATTTTGCGCCCTGTTTTACAGCGCCTGGCTCAGCTAAGAGCGGCAGGCATGGAACGGCAGCCAGCCAGCTAAACAGGGCGATAATGTAAAGACGTTTTACGAGCATTTTAGATCTCTTTCTGTAGGGTAGCGTTTCATAACGTGCGGGGCCATACCGATTTAAATTGCATCAAATGATCCTGGAAATTATAGTCAAAAAGTTATACTGCACCCCTCAGAAGAGCCCTCTAGTTGTTATGCCACAACACTTTGAAATCGCCATTATTGGAGCCGGTCCTGCTGGAATTGCAGCGGCAACTAGCGCCGCTTTTCATAAGATACCCCATATTCTGTTTGAGAAGAGCCAGATAGCAAACACTATCTACGATTATCAGCTGCGTAAGTACGTAATGGCCGAACCGCAGAGGCTCCCCCTTAGAGCGAGATGCCGTTTTGATGCAGGGAGTCGGGAAAAGGTGCTTGAGGAGTTTCAGCACGACCTTGAGCAACACCAGGTTAATCTGATCAGGGCCGAGGTTAATAAACTTGAAAAGGTTGGGGAGCTCTTTGAGATCCACTACCAGGGCACACTATGCACAGCAAAACAGGTAGTTCTTACGATAGGCGTGCAGGGCTCCCCGAGAAAGCTAGGAGTTCCTGGGGACGATCTGGCGCATATCGCCTATACGCTCGCCGATCCGCAGGCCTTTAGCGCTAAAAATATCATCGTTGTTGGAGCCGGTGATGCCGCTATCGAGAATGCACTTGCACTGGCTAACACAAATACCGTGTCACTCGTTAATCGTGGTGACGGATTTGCGCGTGCTAAGGATGCCAATGCAAAGCTTATCCTGAGCGCTATCGCTAAGGGGATAGTTCGCTGCTTCTACGACGCTACGGTGGCGCGCGTAGAGCTAGGGACCACCTTCATTGATACCCCCGAGGGGGAGGTTTCAGTTCCGTGCGACCATATAATAGCTCGGCTTGGATCTATCCCCCCCAGAAAATTCCTTGAGTCTATAGGGGTAGCCCTTCCCAACGCAGAGCCAACGGCACTTCCGGTCGTAAACGAGCGCTATGAATCAAATGTAGCGGGCCTCTATATTCTGGGAGCTTTGATCGGGTATCCCCTAATTAAGCAGGCGATCAACCAAGGCTATGAGGTTATAGAGCATATTCGAGGCGAGCCGGTGGAGCCCGCAGATCAAGCTATGCTTGAGGAGCGATTCGCGCATCTGCCCGGGGCCTTTCAGCAGAACTTCCCGAAGATTACACAAAATCTTCCGCTCTTTAAGGAGCTCAGTGTTCCACAGATGCGAGAGATGGCGATTGACTCTACCCTGCACCTGCAGGGCCCAGGCGATATTATATTCCTAAAGAATGACTACAGCGACTCATTCTGGAGCGTTATCTCTGGAAGCGTTGAGATTGAGATCGATCCAACACATAAGGTAAAGCTCTCGCAGGGGCAGTTCTTTGGAGAGATGGGACTACTCTCCGGGCGTAGGCGTGTTGCAACCGTTCGGGCGGCTGAGGTAGGCACACTCTTACTTGAGACGCCCCGTAAGCAGATGCTTAAACTGATCGCATCGATCAACTCGGTTAAGCGCGCCCTGGATGAACTCTTTATGTTACGCGCCCTGCGGCTCTCGATCTTTCCCGAGGTGCCCCTCTCGTTCCTTGAGGTGCTCGTTACGAAAGCCAAGATGAAGAGCTTCAAGAGGGGCGAGGTGCTCTTTAAGGAGGGCGATATCGGCGAGGCGCTCTACGTAATTCGCAAAGGGTCCGTTAAGGTTTCGCGCTTTAATCACAACGGTGTTGATGTGGCGCAGACCTATGTGCCAGCAGGTCGATTTGTTGGTGAGATGGCGGTGATCATGGAGGCTCCAACAGCGCGCTCCGCTACGGTTACTGCCGCAGTGGCATGCGATACAATAGTTCTTCAAAAGGGCGATGTACTTGAACTACTAGCGGAGTTTCCCGATGTTAAACGCAGCATCGTACAGATAGCGGATCAGAGAAAGATACAGAACACGATGTTGAATTTGAATGAGGAATCGGGCGCGATGCTTGATTTTATGATGAAGGAGGGACTCTCAGATGCCGAGAACGTGCTCCTGATAGACTCAGACCTATGTATCGGATGCGATCACTGCGAAGCTGCCTGCGCCGCAACTCACAATGGATATAGTAGGCTTGATCGCAAAGGTGGCAAGAGCTTCGCCTCTATTCAGGTTCCGATCTCATGCCGCCACTGCGAGAATCCACTCTGCATGCTCGATTGTCCACCAGACGCTCTGACCCGGCTGCCAAATGGGGAGATCGTAATCCGTGATTCATGTATCGGTTGTGGTAACTGCGTAAGCAACTGCCCGTACGGAGTTATTATGATGGTCTATGACGATACGAGCAAAGGGTTCTCGTTGCTAGAGATGCTTGGCTTAAAAAAGAAGGTGAAGGGACCTGCCAAGGCCGCCAAGTGCGATATGTGTTACGAACTAAGCGGTGGGCCGGCATGCGTCAGGGCCTGTCCAACCGGAGCGGCGATGCGCGTCAACTCTACAAAATTAATGCAGATAGTTAGCTCAAAGAGGGAATAGTGGTACAGGAGAACTTCATTACTTATCGTAACTTCAAGTGGCTGTGGTTCACCCTGATAGCGTTGCTGCTCTGTACGGTGGTTTATATCGTTGATACTCCGGTTGGTGGGCCTAACGGCGGCACAACCGTCGGCTATACGTTCGGTATTATCTCAACTATCGGAGTTATTTGGCTGATGGCTTACGGGATTCGCAAACGCGCCTACGGATCTTCCTTAGGGACAGTAGAGGGCTGGCTCGCGGCGCATGTCTGGATCGGGATCGGGTTGTTGTTACTGGTGCCGCTGCATGCTGGTTTTAGCTTTGGAGTAAATGTTCATACCTTGGCGTACGTAAGTATGGTGTTGACGATCGTAAGTGGCATCTGGGGGGCGGCGAATTACGCAGTGTTATCAGGAAGGATTACGGCGCACCGCGGCGGAGTTAAGGACCTTGCGTTGATTGAGCAGATAGACGCTCTCAACGAGCAGATAGAGGCGCTCTGCGTACAGAAGAGCGAACAGTTTCTGGCGCTCCTTAATAGATTTGATCTTCCATTTAAGGTGGGGCTGCGCGCTCTTCTTAAACTAACTAAGCTGCCAGTTTTCGATCAGCAAATTGTGGCAGCCTTGCTAACAGAGATCCCTGAGTCGGAGCATAACGATGCAGTTGGTATGCTCGGAATGCTTGATTATAAGCGCAGCATCCTTAGTGGATTGATCGAGCAGGCTCGTATTAAGGCCCTGCTTAAGATCTGGCTTTACGTGCATGTCCCGGTTTCAGTTGTGTTATGCGTCGCGCTGGCTGTGCATATCTTTGCGGTGTTTTTTCTGCGGTAACAGATGATATTTAGGTACGTTCAAGAAAAACAGAATCTAAACGGATCGACTGAGCGCTTAGCGACAGACTATGCACAGAGTGAGTTGGTGCTTGGTCGTGGCGGGGATTCGCACCTTATATTTCTCAGCAAGCGGGTCTCCCTAGTTCACGCCAAGTTTATCTGGAAGGCAGGGAGGGAGGCAGGAAGCCTGCAGGTCTTAGATCTGGGCTCTCTGGCCGGGGTGCGAGTTAACGGCAGCCGCGTTGCGCAAACAGCGCTACAGGATAACGATCTTATTCAACTAGGAGATATAGAGCTACGCATACGGATAGCAGACGACGACGTTGTTGAGTTGATACATATTATTAAGCCGGTAGAGGAGGGTAAGCAGCACGAGGATGGCTCAAAGCTGCTTAAGAGCCTTAGGGTTGAGTCGTATCTACCGAGCATGAGGGGTTTAATATGGGGAGTTACTCTAGTCTGCACCGGAATACTCTTTGTGTTTCCGCTCAGCTCCAAGAGGATGGAGTCGTGGAGTAGTGGCCCGATCTCAAACTCACATAAGCTGATAGAAGCCGACTGTAAAAAATGTCACGCCGAGCCTTTTATGCAGGTGCAGGATAGGGAGTGTTTGAGCTGCCATGCGATGACTGAACATGCTAAGGGAATAGAGAGCTTTAATCAGCACCATCCGGAGCTCAAATCACGTTGCGGCGAATGTCATATTGAGCACGAAGGTGACCGCGGTCTGATATCGCACGATCCGGGGTTCTGTGTAAGTTGTCATGCAGATATGACCGGTTTAAAAACTGATGCAACGGTTGAGAATGTTGCTAGCTTTGCTAACCACCCGCAGTTTCGAATTAACGTTACGGATACTAGTGGAGTGACCTCTAGGGTGAGTTTGGATGATACTGTTAAGGCAGTGGATAGTTCGCAGATTAAGCTTAATCACGAGGTGCACTTAAAAGCAGGGCTTCGGGGCAAGGATGGTCCGCTAACGCTAGAGTGTAACGCCTGCCACGAGCTAAACGCTAACTTTAAGAGACTTAAACCTATTAGTTTTGACAAGCATTGTCGTGATTGTCACTCACTAGGCTTTGATGAGCAGTTACCCAACGTAGAGGTTCCGCATGGGGATTCTGAGGCGATTTATCCCGCACTCTTTACCGAGTATACGAAGCTGCTCCTGTTAAAAGATGGTCAGGGCTTACCTGAGACCTCAAACGAAATGCAGCGACGCATTCCAGATGGCGCAGTAACTGAGGCATCTCCTGAGTTGCCGGTTAACATAGAGCTGATTGCACAGAGTGCCCGAACAGCCGAGCGCGAGCTATTCACTAAAACTGGGTGCTTTTTGTGTCATACATATTCTGAGAAGCTAGAGGCTGAACGTTCCGACACCAACTCGCACTATACGGTAGTAAAACCGAATATCCCTGAGGTCTGGTTTACGGCAGCTCGCTTTAGCCACGGGGCGCATGAGGAGTTTAGCTGCGAGTCGTGTCACGATAAGACCCGCACCTCCACTAAAACGACAGATCTGTTGATCCCAGGTAAGAAGCTCTGCCAGGAGTGCCACGCCCAGGAGCAGCGAGTCGGCTTCGTTAAGTCGGGGTGCGTCGAGTGTCACTCCTACCACGATGCTCTTGGGTTTCCAGAGCAAAGGAAGCAAGATATCGTTGAGTTTCTGCACGGATTAACCAGATAGAAGGATGTTTGTTGATGAGCCATAAAAGTTTTTTGGGCATACTAACCTCGCTTGCCATACTTTCAGCATGTGGGGGTAGTGGTGGCGGTAGTGAATCCGGGAGCGGCGGTTCAGGTGGAGCCAACTTTAATTGCGATGGAAGCTGCCCTAATCAATCCCTCTCAGTAGCCGATGTAACCCTTATTCTAAGGCAGGCCGTTACCGCCACCCGTAGCCTTGGCTCCGCAGGAACATTCTCCGTCGTTGATCGGACCGGAAACGTGCTCGCCCTTTATCAGATGCAGGGTGCACCGCTAACCACAACGATTAATGGCCAGGTGGGGGCGAATGGAGGACTTGAGGGGCTCGTTGTTCAGGCAACGCTTGCTGCGATCTCAAAAGCCGGCACTGGGGCGTATCTCAGCAGTCAGGGAAACGCCTTCTCGAGCAGAACAGCGGGCCAGATTATTCAGGAGAACTACCTTCCCGGTCAGACTAGCCAGCCCGGTGGTCCGCTCTTTGGGGTTCAGTTTTCACAACTGATCTGTGGGGATGTTACCCTCGCTAACGGTGGGGCCGGTCCGCGTCCTATGCCGCTTGGGCTCTCGGCCGATCCTGGAGGGATTCCGCTCTATAAAAACGGAGATCTAGTTGGTGGCGTAGGAATTGAATTCGATGGGCTCTATACTATAGACCGAGATATCCAAGACTACGACGATGCCCCCGAGGAGCGCGTGGCGCTGGCAGCAAGTGTTAGCTTTGAGGCCCCAGCGCAACGTGTAGCTGATAATATATCGCTCGCGGGGCGCTCGCTCCGCTTCTCTGACATTAGTTACTCTGAGCTAGAGACACAGGCGGAGCTTGATCAGCTTGAGCTAGCTTCCATTAAATCAGAGCCCTCGTATACCTCAGGTGGTATTAAGGCAGGTACTGTTTTTGGAACGGGGGGCTCCGGAGTTGCCAACACGGTTCGCGCCGGTATTCCCGTCGCTGTGCTAATCGGACGGTACCCTACGCGCGCAGGGCGCGCGCTAGCTGGCGGCGTGCAGCTTCAGGTGGAAGAGGTTGACGCGCTCCTTGATTCTGCAATCTTAACGGCGAACCGTACGCGCGCCGCTATCCGTACCCCACGCGATACCGCGGCAAGGGTCTCGGTCTTCGTCGTTGATCAGCTTGGAGAACCGCTTGGATTTATTCGTTCAACGGATGCGCCGGTCTTTGGTATCGATGTCTCGCTTCAAAAAGCGCGTGCTGCAGCCTTTATAAGCTCCGCTGATGCTGGAGCGAAGCTCGCTGCGGGAATCCCTGTAAACTATGCGACACTCTTTGCTACATTTACGGGGAGGAGTCTCGATGGTTCGATAGCTTTTGCTAATCGCTCGATCGGAAACTTGGCGCGCCCATTCTTTCCCGATGGAATTAATGGCAGTCCCAACGGGCCGTTCTCTCTACCATTTCCAGGCACAGCACCCGGAGTGAGTTGGAGCGTATTTAATACCGGACTCTCGTTAGACCTTGTATTTGGCGGATTAGCTGGGCCTATTATGCACCCAGGCTCTGTTCCAGGGAACTGTGCTAATAGCGCTGCCTTTGGGAACCGACTAAGAAACGGCATGCAGATCTTCCCGGGCGCTGTGCCCCTTTATCGAGGAGGTGTGCTGATAGGCGCTATAGGGGTGAGTGGAGATGGAATTGATCAGGACGATCTCGTTGCGTTCTACGGCGCAAGTCGTCGTGGGCTAGATTATGCTGGACATACAACTACTGGAGATGCCGATCTCGGATTTAATGCGCCGCTAGAGATGCGCGCCGATCAGATCGATCTGCCACAAGCGCAGCTTCGATTACGCTATGTGAACTGCCCCGAGGCGCCGTTCATTAGGGATAACGAGCAGAACGTCTGTGGTGAGGGATAAGATAGATGGGGCAAGCCCGTGCTTCAGATCCTCGTAAGAGAGGAGGGGTATCGGTGGGGTTATTGACCTACATTCAGCGCCTCGCAGTGTTTTCGGTGTTGGTCCTTTGTTCTATTCCCCCCGGGGCTTTTGCCGATGAAAAGGAGCCGCAAGGGGCAGCGGATACAATTTATGAGGAGGATCTGCCGAGAAGATTCCCTGATAAGGAGACACCTACATTTCCCAATTATATCTATGAATCTATACCCCCGATAGAGAACTCAGCATCTGACTTCGTGGCGATCCCCGATCGTTGGAGGATGTTCTATGTGGGGAGGTTATACGACCCGTACAATCAGAACGTGCTTAAGGGTGACCTGCCGGTATTCGGCACGCCGGGCGAGGATTGGTTTACTGAGCTCTCTATCATCTCCGACTCGATGTTTGAGGTGCGACGGTTGCCAGTTTCCGTTGGGGGCGCATCCACTAAGAGGCCAAACAGCAATAACGTATTTGGCGACGGGGACCAGAGCTTCTTCACACAGAACGTGATCGCCTCGCTCAGTATTATTAAGGGCAACACCTCCTTTAAGCCCCCCGACCTTGAGATCCGTATCGCGCCGATATTTAACTTTAATAACCTTACGGCAAATGAGGACGGAATCGTTAAGGCCGATCCTGGATACGGAAACGTTCGTTCCGATAGCGCCATCGGATTTCAGGAGCTCTTCGCCGATGTGCATCTGGCGAACCTCTCTGAACGGTATGATTTCGTATCTAGTCGCATCGGTATACAGCAGTTCAATGCAGATTTTAGAGGGTTCTTATTTAATGATAATGAGCCTGGGGTGCGGTTGTTTGGAAATTACGATGATAATAAGACTCAGTTTAATTTGGCTGGATTCTCGCGGCTCGATAAGGATACAAACTCAGGTATTAACACCACCTTTACTGACCGACATGAGGATATTTTTGTAGCAAATATGTTTCGTCAGGATGCGCTTGCGCTTGGGCACACTATGCTTTTTAGCGTTGTTTACCGCGCAGACACGGCGGGGGATGAGGGCGCTAAGTACGATAATAACAACTTTCTTGTGCGGCCAGGTGCCCTCGGCGACCAGCGCGATAAGAATATATACTCAACGTATCTCGGTGTCGGAGGAGATGGGCATCTCGGTCGGGTGAATACAACGACGCAGTTCTATTATGTGACCGGCTCAGAGAGTCACAATCAGATCGCAGGTAGGCAGGTTAATATTAACGCAGCAATGTTCGCGCAGGAGATCTCGTACGATATAGACTTCGTTCGTATTCGCGCCTCATGCTTCTGGGCCTCGGGCGATGATGACCCGTATGATGGTCAGGCCAATGGATTCGACGCCATCTTTGATAATCCAAACTTTGCAGGGGGCGATCTCTCCTTCTTTCAGCGTGAGGCGATACCGTTTATCGGTGGTGGTGGAGTAAACCTCGTTAGTCGAAATAGCCTTCTTCCAAATCTAAGAGCCGGTAAGGAGCTTGGACAATCAAATTTCGTTAATCCAGGGCTAAGGCTGTATAACCTCGGTGTTGATGTTGAGGTTCTTCCTGAGCTTAAGTTAATTACAAATGCGAGCCTCCTGCAGTTTGATCAGGTAGCGGTTATTCAGGACCTAAGACAGGACGGTTCTATTAGCAGGAATATCGGCGTGGATCTTTCGGTAGGCTTTCTCTATCGTCCCTTCCTTAACAATAACGTGCTGATTAGGACCGGCGTAGGGGTATTATTACCTGGACAGGGTCAGAAGAACCTCTTCGGTGATAAGACGAACTACGATGCATTTACTAATTTTATTTTTCAGTACTAACGCTTGATGAAAAAGATAGAGCCACGAATAGCAGCCCAAACTATAGCTCTAATGCGCGCCTGCCTAATTGTCTGTGTAGTGGCTATTATATCGGCCAATACATTAGAGCTCTGCTGCACTAGGAGCGTTAATGCAGAGGAGCGCTATAAGAACGTGCTGCAGCCCGGGGGCTCCACTGAAAAGATGCAGGAGAGTAGCAAGGGATGCCTCGACTGCCACGTTAAGACCGATGCCCCAACGATGCATGAGAATCCAGCTGTTCAGATCGGATGCGCCGAGTGTCACGGTGGTGACCCAACTATTAGAGCAAACGGTCTAAAAACGGATGACCCCGCCTATCAGGACGCAAAGAGGCTTGCGCACGTTTTGCCGACGCACCCAGAGAGCTGGCCGTCCTCGGCTAATCCAAAAAACTCCTATACCGAGCTGATAAAGGAGCCGGTTGAGTTTGTGCGCTTTGTAAATCCAGGCGACCTGCGCGCAGCTCCCGAAGCGTGCGGAGGGTGTCACGCTAAGATCGTTACGGCGGTTAAAAAAAGCCTGATGACAACCTCTGCCATGTTCTTTGGAGGGGCGGCGTACAATAACGGACTCTTGCCCAATAAGCGCTATCTGCTAGGTGAGGGCTACACGCGGGCTGGAGAGCCAGCCTCTCTCGTGCATGATGGAAGGCCCCTAACGGCTCAGATGCGCGCGCGTGGGGTGCTTGAAAAGCTTCTGCCCCTTCCTACCTGGGAGATCTTTCCACCGGCAGATATATTTAGGGTCTTTGAACGGGGCGGAATATTTAACAAGACTCAGTTCGCGGAGGTTGGGTTGCCGAACTCCCTTGAGGATTCAGGAAGGCCGGACATTAGGGCCTCAAATCGTGGCCCTGGAACTGGCGCACGCATCGCTGTGCCGCTGCTGAATATCCATAAGACTCGCCTAAACGATCCGCACCTGAGTTTTCTTGGAACGAACGATCATCCGGGTGACTATAGAAGTAGTGGATGCACGGCCTGCCACGCGGTCTATGCAAATGATCGCGATCCGCTACACTCAGGGCCCTATGCTAAGTATGGACACGATGGCAGATCTATAACCACCGATCCTACTATTCCTAAGAATGAGGGGGGGCATCCCCTCAAGCACGTTTTTACCCGAGCAATTCCGACCAGTCAGTGCATGGTGTGCCATATGCACCAGCCTAATATGTTCTTAAACACCTACCTCGGCTACACGATGTGGGATTATGAAGCTGACGCTCCAAAGATGTGGCCTGAGAAGCAACGTTATCCGACGATGGAGGAGAGCTTTAACTCACTTAAACATAATCCCGAAGAGGCTGCTATTCGCGGCAAGTGGAGCGATATGGATTTCTTAAAGCGGGTTAGTGAGCTTAATCCAGAATTAAACACAACTCAGTTTGCAGACTATCACGGACACGGCTGGAACTTTAGAGCGGTATATAAGCGCGATCGCAAGGGGCATCTACTCGATAAGGATGGCAAGCTAGTATCTTTCGAGGATCCTAATAAATTCAAAAAAGCTGTGCACCTAAAAGATATCCATGTTGATTTTGGTATGCAGTGTGTTGATTGTCACTTTGGGCAGGATACGCACGGGGATGGTAATATCTACGGAGAGGTAGCGCAGGCAGTAGAGATCGGGTGCGAGGATTGTCACGGTGATCTAACTAAACGCGCAACCCTTAAAACCTCTGGACCTGCGGCACCTGCGGGTGGAAACGATCTCGCCGTTAAGCGCACTCCGTGGGGAGAGAGCCAGTTTGCTTGGCTAGATAATCAGCTCTATCAACGCTCGATGGTTACAAAGGGCATGCAGTGGCGCGTTAAGCAGGTCAGGGATTCCGTAGATCCAGAGAGTCGTGATTATAATAAACGGGCCGCCGACGCGAAGCTAGTTATGAAGCTCACAGAGGGGGCTGAAACCTACAAGATCGCAGCAGCACAGCAGGGAACTAAGCCTGGATTTGAATCAAAGCTCGCACACCCCAATAGCGAGATGGCGTGTTTCGCCTGCCATAGCTCGTGGACCACGGCGTGCGGGGGATGTCACCTTCCTATACAGGCTAACTGGAAGAGTAAGGTCAATCACTATGAGGGCAAGGAGACCCGCAACTGGGCGAGTTACAATCCACAGGTAGCGCGTGACGATATGTATCAACTTGGACGGCACGGCCCTGCCAAGAACGGCAAGATAGTGCCGGTGCGTTCATCGAGCGCACTTATTCTAAGCTCCGTCGATGCTAATCGACAGAAGGTCTACTTCCAGCAACCCCCCACATCGGGTGGTGGCTACAGCTCACAGGCCTTTGCTCCACATTTTCCCCATACGGTGCGTACCACCGAGACCAAGGGGTGTAAGGATTGTCATATCTCTAAAGATAACGACAACAACGCCATCATGGCGCAGCTTCTTCTCTTAGGAACTAACTTCGTTAATTTCATGGGGTACTATACCTGGGTTGCTACGAGTGAGCAGGGCGTGGCTGGGGTTCAGGTGACTGAGTGGGAGGAGCCGCAGGCAGTGATCGGAAGTTACCTACAACGCTACGCCTATCCGGACTACTTTAAGGCGCACCAGGAGAGGGGGCTTGAGCTGCAGGAGAGCCATGAACACCACGGCGTTGATGGTAACACCCGCGCTATTCAGCTTCGTGGAGAGTACCTATATACGGCAGCGGGGCAGGATGGTCTGCGCGTTTATGACGTT
>JAPLFS010000013.1 GCA_026390555.1 Pseudomonadota bacterium | reverse complement strand
TTACCTGCTCCCGCTCCGATACCGGAAACTTATTTCGAAAAGCACCGATTAATAGAAGATATGTTTTGTCATGAAAAGCTCGAAGTCTATCAAAAGTCGGTTGAATTACTGAATAGGTTATTAGTGTTATTCGCCTCCTCCCGAACGGAAATAGCGATATTGTCAACCAGTTGCGCCGCGCCGCCAGCTCCATTTCATTAAATATTGCAGAAGGTGCTGGCAAAACAGGCGTTGCCGACAAAAAGCGCTACTATAGTATTGCGCGGGGCTCTACTTTGGAGTGTGCCGCGATCTTTGACCTGTTGAAAGCGTGGAACCTTGTTGATCAGAGCGTACTTAAAACTCCTACGAGTCTTTTGAGCAGCTTGGCAGCCATGCTGTCAAAGCTGGTTTTTAAGGGTTAACCGGTATCGGAGCGGGAGCAGGTAACGGGAAGCGGTTCACGTTCCCGCGCAGGGGTTTCTCATCTAATGTACCCACACTTATCGGTGAGGAACCCGATTTCTTAATAGAGACCCATCTCCCCTCAGGCCCGAACCTTATTGTATCCATCAAGCGCTGCAACTTTATAGCACTCAGCCAAGGTCGGATAATTAAACACAGCATCCCGCAGATACTTAATTCCACCCTTAAGCGCCATAACTGCCTGTCCGATATGGATTAACTCTGTGGCGTACTCCCCTATGATATGCACCCCAAGCAGCTCGCCGGTGGTGCGATGGAAAAGAACCTTTAACATTCCGTCCTCATCCCCCAGTAACTGACCACGGGCGATCTCGCGGTAGCGTGCTATGCCAGACTCATACGGAACCCCCTGTTTAGTAAGCTCCTCCTCGTTCAGCCCCACATATGAGATCTCAGGGATTGCGTAGATACCGAAGGGGAGATGGACCTCCATCGACTCCTCCTCAATACCAAAGGCATGACAGCTAGCAAGCCTCCCCTGTCGCCCAGATGTGGAGGCCAGCGCAGGAAACCCGATCACATCCCCAGCCGCGTAAACGTGAGACACCTCGGTTTGAAAGTTTTCATTTACCGTAAGTTTCCCCCGCTCATCTGCCTTCACCCCAATATTTGTAAGCCCTAGATCATCGGTGGCGCTCACGCGCCCCGCTGAATAGAGCACGCAATCGGATACGATCACCTTGCCGCTCTTCAGGACCGTAACAACCTGCTGATCGTCGCGGGTCGTGCAGCTATCAACCTCCTCACCAAGCCGAAGCTTCACCCCCATATTTCTCATCTGGTAGTGAAAGCACTCGCCCAACTCCTCATCTATAAATGAGAGTAGCCTCTTTCTTTGATCGATTATCGTCACATTAATGCCTAGCGCGGCAAACATCGATCCATACTCGGTGCCGATCACTCCACCTCCAACAACGGTCAGGCTGCGTGGTAGATCCTTCATACTAAGCACATCATCGCTATCAAAGATCGAGCTTCCATTAAATTGCACATTCGGTGGACGATATGGACGGGCACCAACAGCTATAACGAACTTTTCAGCCGTTATGCGAGAGACGCCAGATACTGCACGGATCTCAATTGTGTGTGGATCTATAAAAGCCGCATGCCCGTAGATCGTATCGACGTGGTTACGCTGTAGCTGATTCTTGATCGTCTCGATCTCAATCTGCATGACCCGGTTACAGCGAAAGGTCAGGTCGGACATGGTGATGTCGGTCTTCACACGGAATCCAGCGCCGTACATATTGCGCTGCCGAAAGCCGGACAGAAATAGCGCCGCCTCCTTGAACGACTTACTGGGTATTGTGCCGGTGTTAACGCACACCCCGCCCACAACCTCCCGTTGATCGACGATCACTACCCGTTTTCGTATCTTGGCGGCTTGGACGGCCGCTCGCTGACCAGCCGGGCCGCACCCGATTACGATCAGATCATAGTCGTAACTGTTTGACTTCTTGACCACTTTTATTGCTCTCTTAAACGCCCTAAAACCTGAGATCTTAGCCCATCGCCCGGTACATCAGCCATAGACAACTCCCTTTATGGTATCAGTTTACACAGATCTCTGCTGCATTGATTCCATACCCTAAAGATGCTCTATTTAATGGGGCATCTAAGCGCCCGACCGACCAAATAACCGTTTGAGGACACTAATGATTTCAGAAGACGAGGTTCAAAAGATAGCAACCCTTGCTCGGCTGGAGATAGAGCCCTCCTTTAAGCCCGTTATCACAGCCCATCTCAACTCTATTATAGGGTATGTTCAACGTCTAAACGAGGTCGATACAACTGGTGTTCAAGCTATGAGCCACGTTCAGGGGGCAACTAACATCCTGAGAGATGATTTTGTAGGTCAGGTCGGCTCAAATCCCCCAGCCATGCCCCTGTGCGACCCAGCCATCCCTGTTCAGGAGATGCTCAGCCCTGAGGGGCTTTTACAAAATGTCCCTGATCATTCCGGTCGTTTTATCCGAGTTCCACTTATAGTTGAGTAAGATCTCATATGTCAGACCTCGCCTCACTCTCCATATCAGAAATTCGGGTTGGCCTCAGCTCAAAAGATTTTTCGTGCGTTGAGCTTACTCAGGCCTGCCTTAACAAAGCAGAGAAGCTAGCCGCGCTTAATTGCTTTATTGAGCTGACCGCAGAGCGTGCGCTTAAAGCCGCCGCCGGAGTAGATGATCTTATTAAGTCCGGCAAACAGGGCCCACTACTCGGCGTGCCGGTCGGCATCAAAGATATCATCTGCACCGAGGGCACCCGCACAACAGCAGGCAGTAAGATCCTTGCTAACTTTATTCCGCCGTACGACGCGACGGTAATACGACGCCTTAAAACAGCCGGTACCATCTCAATCGGCAAACTCAATATGGATGAGTTCGCGATGGGATCCTCGAATGAGAACTCCGCTTATGGCCCGGTCAAGAACCCCTGGAATCCGGAATACGTACCGGGTGGTTCAAGTGGTGGCTCCGCTGCCGCAGTTGCTGCGCGTATCTGTCCTATTACGCTCGGCACCGACACAGGGGGCTCAATCCGCCAACCCGCAGCATTCTGTGGGATCGTTGGTCTTAAGCCAACTTACGGCCGGGTTAGCCGTTACGGTGTTATCGCCTACGCCTCATCCCTCGATCAGGTAGGGGGATTCGCTCACAACGTGCGTGACTGTGCGCTCGTTACAAAGGCCATCTGCGGCGCAGATCCGAACGACGCTACCTCGGCTCAGCGCCCTGTACCGGACTTTGAGAGTGCGCTTGGAAAGAGCATCAAGGGCTTAAGGATAGGAATCCCTAAAGAGTATTTCGTCTCTGGCCTCAGTCCTGAGATCGACAGCGCCCTTAAGAAAGCTATCTCGGTGCTTGAGGGCCTCGGTGCGATTCCAGTTGAAGTATCCCTACCACATACTGATGTCGCCGTATCGGTCTACTACATTCTAGCACCTGCGGAGGCCTCCTCGAATCTGGCGCGTTATGATGGTATCCGTTACGGCCACCGCGCGCAGGGCACGCTCGATCTTAAGGGGCTCTATTCAAAGACACGCAGTGAGGGTTTTGGCCTAGAGGTGCAGCGCCGTATCTTGGTGGGTACCTATGTGCTCTCCTCTGGATACTTCGATGCCTACTACGTTAAGGCTCAAAAGGTGCGCTCATTAATAGTTAAGGACTTTAGCGATGCATTTGAGAAGCACTGCGATCTGATAGTAGCGCCTATTGCCCCTACTCCACCCTTTAAGATAGGAGAGAAGATCAGTGACCCTATGCAGATGTACCTTAACGATATCTTCACCATTCCGGTTAACCTTGCGGGACTGCCCGGCATGAGTCTGCCGTGTGGCATGACTTCAAACGGCCTACCGATCGGTCTGCAACTAATCGGAAAGCCCTGGGATGAGGAGGGTCTATTCCAGGTTGCATCAGCCTATGAAGCGGCTACAGAATGGCACAAAACTATCCCAGCATTAGCCGTCTAATAAGAGTAGGGCTTAAGGAGTCTCGACATGGAATTTGAAACCGTTATAGGACTTGAGGTTCACGTCCAACTCTCTACTAACTCAAAGATCTTCTGCTCCGCCTCCGCCACCTACGGCGGTGAGCCAAACGAGTATATCGATCCGGTTACGCTCGGACTTCCCGGGGCCCTGCCTGTCACCAACCGCCGCGCCGTTGAGTTCGCTATCATGCTTGGATTAGCTACTAACTCAGAGATCCGCCGCTTTAACCGCTTTGCGCGCAAACACTACTTCTATCCAGATCTCCCCAAAGGGTATCAGATCTCGCAGTTCGATGAACCGATCTGCGAACGGGGCAGCCTTGAGTTCTATCTGGGCGACATCAGGCGCACGGTCGGTCTTACCCGTATCCATATGGAGGAGGACGCCGGTAAGAATATCCACGACTCGCGCACCTCCTCGTCGCTAGTGGATCTTAACCGAGCTGGAGTACCTCTGCTTGAGATCGTATCAGAGCCTGAACTTCACTCCCCAGCAGAGGCCGCGGCCTATCTTAAATCGGTGCGGCAACTCGTACGCTACCTTAAGATTAGCGATGGCAATATGGAGGAGGGCAGCCTGCGCTGTGATGCAAATATCTCGCTCAGGCCGGTTGGGCAACTTAAGTTCGGAACAAGGACCGAGATCAAGAACCTCAACTCGTTTAAGTTCGTAGAGCGCGCGCTGGAGTATGAGATAGCCAGACAATTTGCGATCCTCAAGTCGGGCCAAGCGGTTATTCAGGAGACCCTGTTATTCGATAGCACTACTGGCACAACCCGCTCGATGCGCTCCAAGGAGGAGAGCTCAGATTATCGCTACTTCCCCGATCCTGACCTCCCGCCGGTCGTAGTTGAGGAGTCCTGGATTCGTGAGATTGAATTAAAGCTCCCAAAGCTCCCGGCGCAGTGGATTAACGAGCTCGTTACAGAGTTTGGACTATCCCTCTACGATGCAACCGTTCTAACCACCGAACAGGCAGCGGCCGAGTACTATCACCGCGTCGTTACCGCGTGTAACAACGCTAAAGCTGCCTGCAATTGGGTCACCTCTGAGCTCTTCGGCTCACTTCATAGGGATGGCATAGGGATAGAGCAGAGCCCGGTTTCAGCAGAGTCCCTCGCTCAGTTAATCAAGATGATCGATACGGAGGAGATCTCAGGCAAGATGGCTAAATCGGTCTTTGAGGAGATGTTCAGCTCTGGAAAAGATCCCGTAGCCCTCGTTAATGAGCAGGGTCTTAAACAGCTCAGTAACGACGATGAGATCCTCGCCGTTATCAGACATGAGTTTGATGCCCATCCATCCCAGCTAACCGGCTACCTGGGCGGAAATGACCGCCTACACGGATTCTTCGTGGGACAGGTAATGAAGACCACCGGGGGAGCCGCCAACCCGAAGAAGGTCAATGACCTGATCCGACAGGAAGCCGCCCTCAGGAGGCCCGCTTAGAGCACCATGACCGATCCCCTTCTCATAGCTGCAAGAGAGATAGATCCCCATACTGTGGTTTTCTATCTTGAGGTCCCCCGTAGTCAGATAGTACTTTTACAAACGTATTTTGAGCTATACGATGGGGTCGGAACGGTACGGACCCTCGAGACGCCCAGAAACGTAGTAAGCGTATTTACAACGCCGGGCCTTAAGAACGATTGCATCGAGATGCTCAATGCGATCAGAGAGAACGTTGCTTGGAGGGTGTGCAGTGAGATTCCGGAACAGATATAGTGATTATCAAATAGATATTCTCAAACGGTAGTATTTTAAGGACCCCTATGATCAAGTTAGTACATAAGCATAACAAAGCGATCGGATTCGTATTCCTCTTCGTTGCGGTCTGCTTCGCTTTCAGCGGTGTGGGGCTCGATATTCTGCAGCAGGGCGGCAATGTTAAACGTTCCGCCATTACGGTTAATGAGAGACATTATTCATACAACGAGTTCTCACGCGCTCAGAGCAACCTTGAAGAGCAGTATAAAAAAATGTTCGGGGATCGCTACGAGACCTTCACAAAAACGTTTAACCTAAACATTCCACAACAAGCAGCCGATCAACTCGTTGATAAAGCGCTTCTATCTCAGGAGGCGCAAAGCATCGGATTCGCCACAGACGAGGAGGCGGTTAAGAGATACATCCTGACCAAGATCTTTACAGAGACTCCCTACGACCCTACTCAGTTTAAGGCGATACTACAGCGGCTTGGTATGACCTACCGTGAATTCAGTGCGCAGATAAAGGAGGAGAACGATCGTCTCGCTCTGATAAACCTATTAAAGGACGCCTCCTACCTGAGCACTCGCGATCTTCAGGCTCAATTTATACGACAAGAGACGCAGTACGGCGTTATAGCTGCTTCAATCAAGACCGCGGATCTTCTCGCACAGGTGCCCGCCCCTACAGATGAACAGCTCAAAATATACTACGAAACAAACGCAACACGGTTCGAAGTGCCGGCCAAAGTTTCCTACAGCTATATGGTGCTTGATTCAGAAAAGTTCGAGCAGTTGGTACAGATCTCTTCTCAAGATTTGGAGATATACTACACAGAGAACGCCGCAAAGTTTACACTCCCGGAGCAGGCTCATATACGCGAGATAAAGCTGCTCTACCCCAAGGAGAGCACCCCATCAACGATGGCTGATGTGCGTGCTAAGGCCAAGAAGGTCTATGAAGAAGCTCTTTCAGGAGCTCCATTTCCGGGACTCGTAACAAAATATTCCGACGACCTTCCAGTAAAGCTTGCCGGGGGAGACCGCGGTTGGATTCAACGGGGCGTTAATACAGCTTCATTTGATAAGGCTGTTTTTGCAATACAGCCCGGCGCTATCGCAGAGCTAGTCGAGACGGACTACGGATTTCAGATCGTAAAGGTTGAGGAGAAACTGGCCTCTTCCCTTAAACCGTTCGAGCAGGTCAGGGCGCAGATTGAAGCGGAGATTAGGCGCGCTGAGGCGCCCTCGTATGCCTCCGCCAAGGGGCTGGAGATTATGAATAGCGCTAAGAAGGATAATAAGTCACTACTTGAGATCGGCGGAGCCTCCGGCTTTGTCGTAAAGAACTCTAGCGCTCTCCTTGCCGTTGAGGTCGATCCGGAGCCAGCCCTAGCCGGACTAACAGCCAAGGTTCTGCAACTTCCTAGTGGGGATCGGCTTTTACCGGCCCTAGTTGAGGTCGGCGATGCTACCCTAATAGTGCAGGTCAAGGAGTTTAAGGAGACCTCAATTGCGCCCCTGATTGATGTGCGTAGTAAGGTTATCGAATCCATTAAAACTACAGAGGCTCAGAAGCTAGCTCTAGCGCAGGCTCAGGCGTTACTTCAGTCGGTTCAGGCTAGCCCCACAACCTTTGCAACAACTGCCCTTAACATGAAGGCCAAGGTTATCGGACCAGTAACTATATCTCGTGCAAACCCCAGTAACGATGAACTCGCTAACGCTCCGCGCGAGCTATTAAGCGCGCTATTCGCAACGAATACCCCTCCACAGGTATTGGGCCGATATTTTCCAACACAGGATGGCTTCCTTGTTGCCTCCGTAACAACGATTACCAAGCCCGAGATTACCTCCGTTAAGGCGCTGGAGGAGCTTGAAGAATCTCGCCAGCAAACTCAGTCGGAGCTAACGCGCAAGGTGCTGGAATCAACCATAGCGCTACTTAAAGCCCGTGCAACGATAGAGGTAGACCAAACCATCCTGATCAGGCAGTAACTATTCAGTATCGGCTTGTCGCTTGTTAAGAGGTACTTCTTGCGAACGTCTGATACATCTCAACATCATTAATAGTCAAAAGTAGCTATACGAGATCTGTCACAACCACGCAGCTCTTGGCCTGAGTCGCTATCAATGCTGGGCAGCTTTCAAAGCTAGCCTTACCGGATCTAAAGGCCTCCCATGCGGCTCGCTTCCCCTCCCCTAGCATCAGCACGATACTTAATTCAGCGTCGGCTATAAGTGGGGCGCTCGCTGTCATCCTCTGTGCTGGCGGCTTTGGTGAATCAAGAAACGAAACAAAGCCACGCTCACCACACGCTAGTGCCGGATGGTGTGGAAAGAGCCCAGCTATATGCCCATCCTCGCCAACCCCAAGCACAACAACGGAGAAAGCTCCGCCAAATCTTGCGAGCTCCTCTTGGTAACGCGCGCAGCCAAAATCCTCCATAGCATCGTCAGACACAAAGGGATGCAGCTGCTCAGATTTAAGGCTCCCATCTAGCACAAGCTCGTCAAAGAGCAGCCGTTGCAAGCCGCCAAAATTACTCTGCTCATTAGCGAGGGGCACCAGGCGCTCATCCACCATAAAGAAGTGCACCCTCTCCATCAGATCCTTAGGCTGATCGGCTGCCTCGTTCTTTAAACTTGTAAGGAGCCCAACTATGCTCCTGCCCCCACAGACACCAATCACTAGAGGTTCGTTTTTATCCCTGGCCTTAAGCACAGAAAAGATAGTACGGGCCACCTTGCAGAGCGCCGCATCTAGGGATCCATTAGCCTCTATAACCTCTATCGCCATTTATCTCTCCCTAATATTTTACTCTGGGAAGATTCTCTCCTCCAGCGCCCTCCCGATTAGGCTCGCCCTAAGTGTCGCATATCCCTAATTTTTGGGACAACAGCTGAACTGTAGAACAAGAATTCAACTCAGAAGAGGCTATATGAACGACCTCCATTCCACAGCGAACAAGAATCTGATTCTGTATAAGATCTAGTCCAAAGAGGCGCCCACCATCAGGCCCTGTTGAATAATGATACTGAGATCCATCACATTCAATGGCGATAGTGCGATCCTCAAGGTATAATACAAAATCAATCATTACACCTGCGACATTTAAGTTATCCTCGATCACGTGCGGCACTTTTCTGAGAAATCGACTGAGTGCGTCCATAATAGTTAGCTCGAAATGATTGGAAGATTTTGGGGCTTCCATGCCCCAGAGCTCCTGTCGACGTGGGAAATATTCATAAGGGCCGATAGCCTCGGTAACGAGAAGTGCCTGATAAATATGCCCCCAGGTCTGCAACTCACAGTCGTTGTCGATAAGAAATCGAGGATTTATAACGCATGCGACCTGTGCCGGGTCAAGGAGTGCTAGCGACCATCCGATCATGGCTCTACTACTCATACTGAAGGGCTCCAAAGTTGTCGAGCGTTGCAATTGACGTGCGACCTTTCCAATAAAGCTTGTCAGCTTACCATCCCTAATATCGAGAAAAGCGTAGGCTCTTGCCATGCAAGCTAGATCCATAGCAGTAATCTCTTCCTGTCTACGCTGAAACTCTGTGCTAATCGCTCCGAATAATTCCTCATGTCGTACGCCCATCAGGGATACTGACTTAGCAACGTTAGATAGATCATACGATGAAAGATCTCGCACCTGCGAGATTATGTCCTCACAGAGCTTCATCATCACCTTATACTCGGAGCGCCACTGATCTTTAAATTGCTGCCGGATATTGGGCTCAAGTTTTACAAGCCACGCCATCGATCTAGCGAGGCTAACTACAACATCGTTTCTCTGACTGCCCAAAAGTGAGACTTTGGCCTGCTCACGAATTGCCTCTAGGGAGTCAAATCGGCAAACGGTAGATAAATGATCTTCACTAACTATCTGCTCCAGTAACTTGGAGATCTGAGCACGCCCGTTCGGTAGGCGACCATCAAAGTTATTAACTTGTGAGCTCTCTAAACTGCTGGGATTAACTAGCATTGCACCATGTTACCAGCCCAGCGCTACTATTCAATAAGACATCTAACTTACTATGCGGTTTTGGCTTGATTTAGCTCTGATCCGCTCTTAAAGAGCGTGAAACATGTCTGAGCAAGCGCGG
>JAPLFS010000012.1 GCA_026390555.1 Pseudomonadota bacterium | reverse complement strand
TAGCGCGCTCTTTCAGGATTCGCGTCAGTAAGATCGCTCTGCCCCCAGGAGGGCTCAGGGAGCTTTATCCTCCAGCTCAATAGATCCGTTGCAAGCCTGGCATGACGACCATTGCCATTTGGAAACGGATGAATTGATACGAGGGCGTGATGAAAGAATGCTGCAAATTCTGGCCACGAGTCCGCCTTAAGATCTGAAAGCCTATGCAAGCAGTTTTCACAGAGTTGTTGTAGCTGTATTTGGATCTCTTGGGGTGCAATACCTATATTTTTTTCTGTAGAACGAAATTCTCCGGCCCAGCTCCATACTGGCGCAAACATTTTTCTGTGGAGAACTTTCAAGCCAGAGAGTGTCAGAATATCTTTTTTGATTTTGCGATTTTTTCGCAGGTCAAATCGGCACTCGAAGATCGCCTGTTTTTCAAACCTGTTAAGGTCCCCCTGAGTCTTTATTGAAAGAAGCAGTCCTTCCAGCTCCTCTCTCTCTAGCGGCGTCGCTCCTTGGGGATAGTCGATCTTCATACCTCATCCCAAAGACGCTTATCTAGGGTTCCAATAAGCAGAGCCTTCTGCATTGAGTTATCAACTTCTCCGCCACCCTGATTCTCCAGGCTCATAGTTTTTTCAACTCGCTGCTCCTCATGCCTGAGGAGAAGATTAGCTCTCTCTATTAATGTTGCTTTGAGGGAGGTTCTTGGGACTAGTGCATAGACCAATTCGCAATCGAGCGCAGCGCTTAGGCGCTTAAGGGACTTGAGTGTGAGGGCATCCTGCGCCTCATTGGACTCGAGACGTGTAACTGTTGTTTGGTCTAGTGAGGCCCTTCTAGCTAGCTGGGAGACGGTCATGCCAAGAGACTCACGAATGGTTCTAAGCCACCCCCTCTGCGGGCGTGAAATCTCCAGCGTCTTGAGCTCCCCAAGTAAACGATCGAGAACCGCTCTTTGGGCGTTCAGTTTTCTCTTCTTTTCGCTAATCATGTGAGCCTTATATGATACATACTATTAGATTAGATATATGTATTATAATAAATGTTTCTGATTAGTGCAATGTATTTTAATACATAATTTATGCCAATAGTGCGCTAAATTCTGTGCTGCAGTTAGTTTTTATCTATATAATCAGATGGTTAAAGCTCTCAAGCTAAAACCGCCGATGGGCAGATTGAGCTTAGTACGCACCCGGCGCAATTTGGGGTCCTAGCTTTACAGACCCTGCGACCGTGAAAGATAAATCTGTGGTGCAGGTTTCGCCACTCTGCCGGTGGAAAGGCCTTTCTGAGATCCTTTTCGACGGCATCTGTGGTTTTACCCTCTGAGAGGCCAAGTCTGTGAGCCAGACGAAAAACATGGGTGTCGACCGGAAAGGCTGGAACTTTTCCAGCCTCACACACGATTACGTTAGCTGTTTTGCGACCTACGCCGGGTAGGGAGACAAGCTCCTCTTGGAGCTTAGGAACGATAGAGTCGAATCGTTCGACCATCTGTCGACCGGTTTCGATTAGATGCTTTGATTTAGTTTTAAAATAGTTGATCTGGCGTATGATGCGCTCGACATCGGTAAGGGCGGCTTTCGAAAGCGCTTCGAAGGTTGGATAGCGTGTAAATAGTTCAGGGATAATCTGGTTTACCTTCTTATCTGTACACTGGGCGGAGAGCAGCACCGCGATAAGAAGCTGATACTCATTCTTAAAATTTAGTTCGGAATGGGGGTCAGGATAGAGCTCAGCGAGAGCGGAAAGAAGGAGCTTTTTACGCTTTGGTCCCATATGGATTAGGAAATCCTAGCGTTTCTTAAGGCTCCGGTCAAAATCATGGAGCCTAGTATGACCAGCGTGTTAGGGTAGTGGCTCTGTACCAACCCCTCGGGGGTAGATTTGCAGAGCCCGCCCAGCAGCGCAAGCTACTGGTGCAGCAATGCTGTGAGCGTTAGGACCGATCGCAAGATTGAATTATTTTAACCACCGACAGTTTTATACTGGGGTAAATACGTTAGCCCCTATCAAGGGGCGAGTTTGCGGAGCAAACTGGGGTGGGAATATTAACTATTCACCCCTAAAATAAGCGTCCCCGATCAGGGGACATCAAGAAAGATGTTTCGTTAGGACCGATCGCAAGATTGAATTATTTTAACCACCGACAGTTTTATACTGGGGTGAATAGTTACGGAGAGATTGATAATATGGCCGAGGCGGTAAAGATCGTAGCAGCAAATAGAAAGGCGCG
Source organism: Pseudomonadota bacterium (assembly GCA_026390555.1). Taxonomy (NCBI): domain Bacteria; kingdom Pseudomonadati; phylum Pseudomonadota; species Pseudomonadota bacterium. Next base: position 1,102 of record JAPLFS010000012.1, on the reverse strand, counting down.
CTTCGACTATCACATCCTTGAGACGTTTGAAGCGGGCCTGGTTCTTACCGGTGCTGAGATAAAATCGATCCGATCGGGGGAGGCTACCATAAGCGAGGCGTACGTGCGCCCAGATAAAGAGGAGCTCTTTCTTCTTAATGCCTACATCCTGCCTTATTCACACAGCGCCGATAAGGAGTACGATCCGCGGCGCCCGCGCAAATTACTGATGCATCGCCGAGAGATTAACAAGCTTATTCGGGAGCTTGAGACCAAGGGCATGACCATAGTGCCGCTACAGATTCATCTCAAAAATGGACGGGCCAAGATTGAGATAGCGCTCGGTAAGGGCAAGGCAGCTCCCGACAAGCGCCAGGACATTAAGAAGCGGGAGGGCGAGAGGGAGATAGCTAGGGAGCTGTCGCGGCGCAGTAAGTAGGATGATTTTCTTCCATTCTCAGGTAGTTATCCCTGCAGGACGGGCCTGAAAATGGTCTGCTAATGGCATGGAAAATTTAACAATAAGGGATTATACTGTAAGGATCTCGGTCAGAGAGGGCCTGGGTTGTTGTTTTGTATTAATTTATGGGGGTGTAAAGGTTTCGACTTGATTCAAGATCGATGGGTCTGCATGTCCAGGGTCCGCTGGCCTGGTAAAAAAGCGGAAACGAATAACTGCAAAAAACAATGTTATTCACGCTAACTTCGCACGCCCTGCATTTGCACCTGCATACGCAATGGCTGCTTAGTTAGCACCAGACCCGCCGCCACAAGCGCCGGGTCGGCTGATAGGGAACGCGCCCGTAATTTCCTAGAAGCTTAACTTATTCGGGCTCTGAACGGTCACGTGCTGCGGTGATCGTTCGAAACAAACAGGAGCTGGTCGGGGCTGGTTGCGTGTGCTGAATCCACCCTGATAAGATGCTCAGCGCTCTAAACATGTAGATGGCCTATTGTGACGCTTTAAGGACGGGGGTTCGATTCCCCCCATCTCCATTCTTTTCCCGGCATCTCCACATCAGATGCTCCAGGAAACGGAGCAGGGTAAAAGATTCGTTGGGTTATGAAGTTCCATCTCCTCTTGAACTGGTAAAAACCAGCTTCAGGATGGAGGTGGTGGCTT
>JAPLFS010000011.1 GCA_026390555.1 Pseudomonadota bacterium | reverse complement strand
TTACGTTGAACAGGTTGGCCCCATCAGCGCTACGCTTGATTACGAAAAGGTTAGCGAGCGTGATGTTGAGGCCAATATCGTGCGGTGTCCGGAACCGGGCGCTGCCATCAAGATGATTGAGCTTATCCGCGAGGTACAGGCCGCGGGCGATTCGATCGGAGGGGTTATTCGGTGCGTCATTAAGGGCTGCCCAGCCGGGCTCGGCGAGCCGGTCTTTGATAAGCTCCACGCCGATCTCGGCAAGGCCATGCTCAGCATAAATGCGGTCAAGGGCTTTGAGATCGGACTCGGCTTTGGAGCAGTTCACCTGCTTGGCAGCCAGCACAACGACCCATTTATTATCGACGAAGACGGCGAGGTTTCAACTCAAACTAACAATGCAGGGGGTGTGCTTGGTGGAATCTCATCAGGGGAGACTATTACCTGTCGCATCGCCTTCAAACCGGTAGCAACGATAGCTAAAGAGCAGGATACCGTTACAACAAGTGGCTCGCCTACAAAAATTGCGGCTGCAGGGCGTCACGATCCATGCGTCCTTCCACGCGCCGTGCCGATCGTGGATGCCATGGCGGCCCTTGTTATTATGGATCACTTTCTTCGGCAACGCGCGCAGAACGGGTAACAGCCTGCTAGGGGGCGCAGGTGACTATTAAGGGGCCATCGTTCCAGCTCGTTTTTTAGGCCATTGAGGAGTGTGAGATTAAGATTGATGTACCTCGTCTCGGATAGCTAACAAAGATGCTATTTTTCGCTACTTAGTTTGTCCTCTCGTGCTCTTCTGGCAGTCTAAAAACGGTCATCTGGGGCGATAACAATCAACCCTCCAACTTTCGGCAACCTGAGGACCCCTATTACAATGTCACTACCGCGGATCCGCTACTTGCGGAAAGTGAATTGATCTTCCTATCCTTAGAGGAAGAGTATTTTTATTTATTGTTAGATTAATTTTTATGAGGACCTATGAAATATATATATGCTCTGACCGTCGCGCTAGTGTTAATTAGTACGGCACAAGCGGAAAGTTTTCGGCACAGTGCACAAAAAAGATTAAGCATTAGCAGTACTTTGACTTGCACCTCAATCACCGATGTCGCTTCTCTTAGAAATGTTCTCTATAAGAATGATAATGTGCACGGCGGAAGAGGCCGTACGTTTCTTGATCAAGATCATCGCTTGAAGGGCACTGCAACTTTGAAGGTCGCGGGAACAAATGGCAAGGTTTTCTCTTGTTTCGGTCTCTATAGGTGCGACAATCCATTTGGTTGCCGCTACTATCAGGCTATGTGTTATGATCGGGTTTCGAATACAGACTTTATAAGATTGGCTAGGGCTAACGGCGGTACGAAATACGCTTTGGTTGGAAAAGATAATGGCCCTTGCTATAAGATCGATACGAGCCTGTCGAGATACGGGAATGTCCGCAAGTAAAACAAAAAAGTCTTGCTAGCCGTTATAAAAAGGATCTGTATAGAGGGCTTTGAAGCCACCTATGCTATTTTTTACTGTTGAATGGTCGCCACAAGTTCTTGAGCAATCAGTTTTCCGTATATTGAATGGCGTAATGCCGTTGGATGAGGATCGTTGGGAAGGTTTAAATCCTTATCTGTGTATCCATTCTTCTTAACGATTTCTTCAAACTCTGCGCCAAACTCTAAAAAGTGGAGAGAGGTTTCATGAAGTTTGGAAAGCTTCTTCATTATATTGCGCCAGTCTCTTCGTGGGTTTACAGCTAGGTACACTGGAATATGCAAGGGGTCGGTTAATTGTATAAGTCGAGTAAGTGATGTTACTGGGCCTTTGTCCTTCATGGCAGCTTTTTGAGCATTTAAGAGTGGCGCATTAGCGCGATCGTTCCGACTAAGTGAGAAACTCTGAACTAGGCCGGATTCCTTGGATGAGTCTTTGATGAAGAATGGAAAATCAAAGTCGTTGTCGACAAGGAATACGAGCACAGCGTCTGGTTCGAATTGAAGCGCTCGCTCTTGAAACAGGGCTACCTCCTGAAATGTTGAATATCCAGGGATGCCGAAATTAAGTACCTCTACTTTAGGCGACCCATTTAAATCCTGGTTGAGTAAGTCCTCAATTACCTGAGCAAAACCTGATTTTATATCAACGCCCCATCCAAAGGCGAAGGAGTCTCCCATAAGAGCTATTCTGAACGTCACGCTGGGTTTAATGATTGGACGCTCTGGGCTCCTCATGCCGAAAGAGTTCGTCTTAACATTAACTCCGGTAAAGTTGTCGTTGAGGTTAGGTTTCAGCGTATAGATTATTTCGTCTGATGGATGTGAGTTGATAACGGCGGCGAAGGGGAGAGACCCGTCGGGCCTACGATACCGTCCATTCGCTCGTGAATCGCTAAGAGCGGAGCGAAAATCCTCCATGCTCTTAAATTCAGTACCTTCCCGTTTTGGAAGTAGTATAAGCTTTGCGCAATATACGGCCAGAAGGCCAATTGTCGATCCGATTAGTGCCAAGATAATATTTGTGCGCGTCGGGTTAAGATCCACGTTACTAACTAATCAACTTTTTTAAACACAATAACCAATTCAGCTCCGCAAATATAGCTATATTTCAGAGCGCGAAAGCCACGATTAGCGAGGCGCTCAACTAGGTTTATTCGGGTGAAGCGATGACGAACCTTAACTTGAGATGCATGCACGTTCGGGAGGAAGCGATAGAGGGTTCCAAAGATTCGCCATGCGAGTCTGCGCGAGTCCGGAACGCATATGATTAGCTTGCCACCATTTTTAAGAACTCGACGCGCCTCGTCAAGTGAGGCCCCCAGATCTCCGACGTATGGTAGTACCTCTGAGAGGATAACTTGGTCAAATGACTGATCGGGATACGGTAGATTTTGGGCGTCCCCTAATTGAGCTACTGCCTGTGTTCGCGCCATAAAACGCACTTTTTTTGGTTCGATATCAAGCGCGATGATTCCTGGTGTAGTTGCCGCTAAGTAGTTACTGCCAGAGCCGACGTCAAGGACCCTCTGTGGTATATCAAGAAACCGCTTTACAAGAGAGAGTCGCTTACGAATCCAATAACGTTGTAAAGGATGTCTGCTATAGTAAGATCGGTATTCATAATCCGCTGTGCTGATCGAGTTTCGCAGTTTCCATAGGCGGTACAGAGTGGGCAGATAGGAGATTGCGAATTTAACTAGGGAGACGTGAGAAGACCCTGAAGCGCGCTCTTCATAGTGAAGTGGGATCTCTTTGATGTTATACCCTTCTGAGTAAGCTCTAACGATTACTTCTTGGAGAATATTGAAGTTCTCAGGGTGATAAGCGCCGAGGTTGAGCGCGCTTCTTTTATAAAGTCTATATCCGCTAGAGAGATCTTTAATTGGAAGTGATAGACATGTTGAGAATACCGCGTTAAGCACCTTTGAAAGGAGGTGTCTGGAGAGAGGGGCGTCTGAGCGTCCACCCCTAGCGAAGCGAGAAGCTATAATAATGTCCGCATCACTCCTAAGGGGCCACATCTCTTTAAAGAGCTCAGGCGGGTGCGAAAGATCGCTGTCGAGTGTGAGGATATACTCCCCGCCAGCCGCAGAGAATCCCTCTCTTAGTGCTCCCGCGTATCCAAGGCGACGCTGTAGTAGGCAACGGGCGCCGAGCTGTTCAGCTACTTGCCATGTTTGGTCAGTTGATCCGCCATCTACAACTATAATTTCGACTGATAGCTCAAGAGCTTTGATAGTAGCCCAAAGCCGTTCAATCAGGGGACCGATGTTGTGCCCCTCATTCAGAGTTGGTATGACTACCGATAGTTGTGGGGTCTCTCTGGTGTCCATTGTGCGCATACAATTTTTGTAGTACTGATCGGCTACTTACTGCTGAGAACACTCTAATGGCTGCTTCGTGGTATTTCAATACGTTGAGCAGTTCGGGGACGATATTTAGCGATAAGAAGATACCGTCCATCGCTTGCTTTTATAATAGGATCCCTACCTGGGTCCTAATTCTCCTTGTTGTAGGGGCAATACCCCGGATTCTTCTTACCTTCGGGGCCCTTCCAGTCCTGTGGCCGGACTCATTGACCTATCTAAAGTCCGCAACATTGATGGCGGCGGAAGGAAATTTTTGGATGCACGAGGTGTATAGGACACCTCTTTATCCACTTTTTCTGGCCATATTCTTGAAGGTCTTTGATTTTGGAGAACAGGCTGGTGATTGCGTTGTGTTCGTTCAGAGGCTTCTTGGAGTGGGAAGTGGTTTTATTTTATTTTTAGCACTGCGTCGGGCCTTCCCTCATAAGGTTGCGCTATGGTCCGCAGTGCTCTTTTTGTTGTCCCCGCTGCAGCTTTATTATGAATCTGTGATTCAAACAGAAGCTCAGTTTATCTTCCTTTTAATGCTCTTTCTTTGGATAGTGGCTAGGATAGTCTCAGAGCTTAAACGTGCGGAGGTCTCCCGTCTATCTTTTGTGCTTCTTGGGGTCATCGCCGCGATTATGTCGCTTTCTCGTCCGATCGGACAACTTTTGTTGGTATTGGTGCTTGGATGTCTTCTCGCGCGTTTTGGGTTGTCAAAGAGGATGTTTTCCGCCGTTGGTATAGCGCTCATTATTTTTTTTGTGGGACTGTTTCCGTGGATGAGGGTGAACCATAAACATTACGGGTTCTGGGGAATAAGCCAAGATTTTGGCATTAATCTTTTTCACCGAATTCTAGATGTTGATCAGACACCGCTCCCTAAAGAGAGCTCCGATCTCTTTGTTCGCGCTGCCACTGAAAGGGCAAAACTGCGAGGAGGAACAACTTATTTCCGGGTATATTTCAATCTCATAAAAGAGGTTCGGGCGAGCCACACTAAGAAGCAGCTTACGCAGTTGACTGTAGATAAGCGGATGGGTGGGTTCGCCAAGGAGGTGCTGCTTTCACATCCCTACCTCTTTATTCCAAACACTGTGAATAACTTCTGGCGCCTTTTCGTTGCTCCAAGGAGGAGCATACATTTTTGTGGGGGCAGGAATAATATTCCATATCTCTGTTCTAACCACGATGGATTGCAAACTCTTGTAGTTAGAGCAGACCCAGATCGGTTGCCTGAATGGGCAAGAAGATGGGTTCACCGACTTTTTCGTTTCCTCTCCTTGCCGGAGGTGTTTTTAATGGCCTTTGGTATTGTTGGGGTAGGGCGATCTATAACTGGTCAGGGATGGGAGCATCGATTGTTGTATCTTATCGTAATTATTTATTTTACTGGGTTGGCGGCATTGCTTAATTGCCCAGAGGATAGATTCAGGTTGCCTATAGATGGGCTTATCTATGCTTTTTCGGTTTATGGGGTCTTTATAGTGGGAAAGTGGGGTTATTATATACGTTGGAGGCAACTTCGTGTATAAATTTTTCGTAAATTTATGGAGGTAGGCCATATGCGGGCATCAATAGATACTTTGGTTGCTTTATTAGTGATAGTTGTTCTTGGATATGTACCAATGGCGCATGCTTTTGGCCCCTGTTTGACCTCTTTCCCAAAAGATGTTTCTTATATCCCAGAGTTGGCTGAGTGTAACGGCAACGCTGCGATTATTTTGCACGGTTCCCTGATAAACTCATTCAGCGTTGTTGTTCGAGCGTGTGATAATGGAGATCGGGATCCTTGTTTCAAGAACGCTGATTCATGTGGCACCAATTACAGTAGTCCATTCAAAGTTCAGATGACGATTGACGCTAAGATTGTTAAAAATGGTGACTCGGTGCCAGCAAAGATTCACTGCCTAAAGGAGAAGGGTAGCTCAAAGGTTTATCGAATGGTTCGTCGTCTCACCATCAAGAGGGTCGATCCAGTGCTTAATCCGGCGAAAGATGTTTATAAGGTCTGTCTCTCCTCTCGTATACGAGCTCGTAATCCAGTTACCATTCTCAGCACTGGAAAGAACAGAGTAAGTGGATTTACAGGCTTTAATGTCTCATGTAACACGCAGCGATATCTCGGATGTGATCTCGATAAAGCTTTGGCGCGCATATGTCCATTGGTAAATCGTTAATTTACATTCCTATAGCCGAAGGACGGAGCGCTAAGTTCAGGTTCCTAATTGTAGCGGCGGGTGTTCCTTTTTTTCTTCTATCGGTATTAGGCGCTCATGCTGATGGTGAGCCATGGAGGATAGAAATAAAGATGGCGTGATCGAGGTTTTAGCTTTTGGCTATAGCATTACCTATTGGGTTGGTGATGGCATAGCGCCTGGAACTTACGTTGAGGGGCCGCTAGCTCATGGAGCTACACAGGACGGGGATGGCCACTTAGACTCTTCGGCCTTCTAGGTATTTCTGTTATCAATGCGCGCGTCCCAGGTGACGAACTTGTTGGAGTGAGCACCATAGGCAGCGGCATTGATCGTTTTCCAGGGCTGGTTGTTGGAAGCTCAATTGATGTTGTGATCATTTCCGTCCCTCACACGCTGACTATACCTATCTATCCAAGTACGGCCGAAGGGACTGGCGCGGTAGCGGTCGCGCCTCTGCGCGCGAAACATTGGCGCGTGTTGCTTCTGGCGCTATTGCAAGAAAATTTCTTAAAGAGACCCTTGGGGTTGAGATCATCAGTTACGTTGAACAGGTTGGCCCCATCAGCGCTACGCTTGATTACGAAAAGGTTAGCGAGCGTGATGTTGAGGCCAATATCGTGCGGTGTCCGGAACCG
>JAPLFS010000010.1 GCA_026390555.1 Pseudomonadota bacterium | reverse complement strand
TGAGAGCGGATATCAATTTCTCCTTCCTAAGATAGACGCAGCGCTCGCCTTTGAAATCCAGTAACTGTTCACTATCGATCTGCTCTGCAACTCGACCCCAGAGGCTTTGGTTCTGACCGAGACAGAGTAGCTTTATCCATCGCTAGTCGAATACTAGGCTAGTGTTATTTGGAGGAGCCCCGCTAGAAAGCAATACCGTACCGGTGTCCTTTCAATGCTTTTTTTAGAACCTATATTGCAACAAATCTCCCAAACCGCTTTTCTAATGCAATTGTTCTGTAATCAAATATTTGTTCAACCTGTTTTCTAATTAAAAAAGAATTTGCTATTGATCCCAATAGGCCCAAGGGAGGCTCGTAAGTAACAATATCAGTCATTAAAACTCCGCCTTCGATTTGTTTGAGTTTATGTTGATGATGCCATAGCTTAAAAGGACCAGCTCTTTGCTCATCAACAAAATATTCATAATCCTTAACGTGGGTAATTTCAGTCATCCAGTTAAGCTTAATGCCAAATAGTGGGCTCACCTTGTAAGTAATAATCATACCCGGATACATTTTTTCTGGACCGGTGTTGCTGGTTATAATAAAGCCCATATGATCTGGGGTAATTTCTTTTAAATTATTAGGAGATGAAACAAAGTCCCAAATTTCAGTAATAGTGGAAGGTAGTTTTTGAGTTTTAGTTAATTGATGAATAGCCATATTTTTATGTTTTTAAAGTAGAAATTCCGCCGTCTACGTGCATAATCTGCCCTGTTATCCAGCTCGCTTTAGTTGAAAGTAAAAACTCAGCCATATTAACTATATCATCAGTTTTTCCAACTCTCTTTAGAGGATGTCGCTGTGCGCTTGCTTCTATCTTTTGTTCGCTATTTAACAAATAAGCTGCCAAAGGAGTATCAGTTAGTGACGGCGCTATACAATTCACCCTTATCTTTGGTGCATACTCTGCAGCCAATGCTTTTGTTAGCCCTTCAATTGCGCCTTTAGATGCAGACACCTGAGTGTGAAAGGGAAAGCCTGTTTGAACCGCAACAGTTGAAAATAATATGATAGCAGCATTTTCGCTATTTTTTAATTTTGGGGCAACATTTTGTATTGTTTTTATTGCACCCACAACCTGCAAATTATAGTCATCAATAAAATCGTTTGGCTTAATTCTTTCAAATGGTCGAAGATTAATACTGCCCGGACAATATATAACGCCGCTTAATGTTTCTGGTAGGAAATTAAAAACTATATTTTCATCTAAAACATTTAATGGGTGAAATTGAATTAACGGGTTGTTAGAATGTATTTCATTTTTACAATAAGTTCCAAATATATGGTGGCCTGATTCAGATAATTGCTCAGCAAGTTTTTTCCCTATTCCGGATGAAGCGCCGATTATTAAGTAGTTTGCCATAAATTTTATTTTCTGCTGTTTTTATTAAAAATTGGCAGGTGCAAAGTACAGATGCTAATCGCGGCGTTTATCCGAGACGGTCTCACAACCCCAGATATCATGAAGCTTCACGGCCTCCCAGACTTTCTAGCTCCTGCTACAATCCCGAAGTTTATTGATACCTCACATGGTATCGATGAAATTCCTGCTTACAACTCGCTCGACCCGTAGGTAGATGAGTTCTAAAATCGTCACTCTCTTCGGACGTGCGAGCGTGATTTATATATTGCTCTTTTTTGGGCGACTTGCAATCTCTTTTGCTGCTCCAACATACGCTAGAACCAGGCTAGAAGTGCTGCGGTCGCAACCGGGCCCTACAAAATTCTGCAGGGAGGCCCCCCTGTACCTCGAAGCAAGTACTTACTAAAAGTGAGTCAATTTTCATATCCTTCCATAGCGAAAAGGCAGGGAGCAACCTATAATTGAATAGTTCTTTAGATAGCTGCGTCTAAGGTGGCTTTACTAGGGGTTGACTACCTTCTTAGTGAGGAAAATCATAAATTAAATTATTTTGAAGCCAACACCTACTCTGGGCCACAAGTGAAAAGCATTATTTACATCCCATTTGATCATTTGCACCGTGATTTTGGTGCACTTAAAGATGCCGACCCTAAGCAAAACTTAATTGCTATGGTGGAAAGTGCTCGAATGACAACAGTTCGAAATTGGCACCCTGAACGTCTTTTCTTTTTAATCTCAGCTGCGCGTCACTTTGCCAAGAGCCTTGAAAAAGAAGGTTTCACTGTTGAATATCTTAAAGCTCCAACAACTATTGATGGTCTTAAAATTATCCAAAGTAAGCATACAGGGCTGCCTGTTACCTGCGCAGAACCGTCATCTTTTGGTCAGTACGAAGCGCTCAAAGAACACGGACTAATCTTTAGTAAGAACGATTTTTTTCTTACGCCCCGCTTATTTTTTAAAAAATGGGCCGATTCACAGAAGAGTTACCTGATGGAAACCTTCTACCGGGCTCAGCGCATAAACCTCAACATCTTGGTAGAAAATAACAAACCGATAGGAGGGTCGTGGAACTTCGACAAAGAAAATCGCCTACCGCCACCTAAGAAATATGAGGGTCCGCCATATTTAGAGCATAAGCGCGATGAGATAGATAAGATTGTTGCTAAAGAGCTTAACTACACTCCTTCTACTACCTGGGCTACTACTCGAAAAGGGGCGCTAGCCCAATTAAAAAACTTTATCGACAATCACTTTTCTCAATTTGGGCCGCTAGAAGATGCAATGACTACAGAGAATTGGGCTCTACACCACTCACTACTATCGCCGTACCTAAACAACGGACTGCTGCATCCAAGCGAAGTAATATCAGAGGCTCTTAAAGCTTTTGATACTGGAACGATTCCTATTGCGTCTTGTGAAGGATTCGTCAGGCAAATCATTGGATGGCGTGAATATGTTAATGGCATGTATTGGTATTTGGGGCCTAATTACAAAAATAACAACAAGCTGAAGGCTACACGCCAGCTACTGCCACTATTCAACGACCCAAATAAAACATCTATGAACTGCATGAAGCAGACTATCACTGATATTAAATCTCGCGCCTGGGTTCACCACATTCCGCGCCTCATGCTTCTTAGTAACCTTGCATTAGTTACGGGCACTGATCCACAACAATTTCTTAATTGGATGAGAGAAGTATTTATCGATGCAACACAGTGGGTAATGGTTCCGAATGTAATTGGCATGGGAGTACACGCGGACGGGGGCCAAATGATGACAAAACCATATGCAGCAGGAGGTGCCTATATTTCTCGTATGAGTAATTACTGCAAGGGCTGCGCGTATAACCCAAAACTTCGCACCGGTGAAAAAGCGTGCCCGTTTACCACTCTATACTGGGATTTTCTTGATCGACACGAAGAAACTTTTGCTAAAAATCATCGAATGAGCCAGCAAGTTTTTGGCTTAAAAAGGCTCTCTGATTTAGTGCAACTAAAAAAGAGGGCAAAAGAAGTATTAAAAGGACTTGAACAGGGATTGATTTAGTTTGGCGGCTTACACCCTCTTTCTCTCATCCTAAATGCTCGAGAACTAGTCTAGGAGTGCTTCGGCTGCGACCAAGGCCTATAAAACCCTCCGGGGAGCCACTCTGTAGCTCAAAGCAAATACTTGCCAAAAGTGAGTTGATCTCTATATCCTTTAAAAAAGTATTTTTAGCAGTAACGCTTTGAAAAATATTCCCTCATCTACATCTACCTATTACACCACCTGTACTGAATGTTACGGCTGCGGAAGAAAAAACCAGCGCCGAGGGAGAAAAGTGCGCTTACTTTACCAGCGAGAGCTCGTGGCTTTTCAGCAATCAGAGGGCCTTGGAACTCCCCCTACTCTTCCAAAAGCACATCCTTTGAGTTGTAGCGCTTGTTTGGGCTCTGGCTTACAGCCTACATCTAGTCCTCCGTTAGCTGATACAATAAACTACCCACACGTGGCGATCATCGGCGCTGGAATTGGTGGGGTAGCGTTGGCAGTAGCTTGCTTACATCGCGCGATTCCTTTTACTCTTTTTGAACGAGATCAGGATTTTGAAACACGCTCACAGGGTTATGGTCTCACCTTGCAGCAAGCTAGTGTTGCAATGAAGGGTTTTGGTATAAACCGATTAGAAGATGGGGTATTTTCTACTAGACACGTCGTTTATACCACAGAGGGAAAAATAGTTGGAGAATGGGGGGTAAGAAAATGGCTACAGTCGGGGGCTTCAAAAAATGCACGGCGTACTAATGTACACATCGCACGACAACTGTTGCGATCAGCGCTACTAAAGCAACTCGGTGGGCCGACGAAGGTAGAATGGGGACATCAGTTTGTAGATTATAACGAGCATGCCGGGGAGGGTGTTGAGCTAAACTTTCTGGTAGCAGGTTCCTTAAAAAAAATAAAAGCAGATCTGGTCGTTGGTGCCGATGGAATTCGTAGTTCGGTACGTAAGCAAATGATTGGCGAAGAGGCTAACCCGTTACGTTATTTAGGTTGCATAGTAATCCTAGGAATTTGCCCCCTACAGAAGCTGGAGGGGCTTAAAAGTGAGCTGCTTGATTCAGCCACAGTATTTCAAACTGCTAATGGCACTGAGCGCATATACGTTATGCCTTTCACATCGGATTCAGTGATGTGGCAATTGAGTTTTCCCCTCGCGGAAGACCAAGCGAGAATTTTAGGCTCTAGCGGCTCACAAAAGCTGAAAAAAGAAGCGATGCTGAGAGCTGCTTGGCACTCCCCTATTCCTGAAATTATAGCAAACACCTCTGAGGCCCAAATTTCTAGTTATCCTATATACGACCGAGAGCTAGTTAATATATCAAATTTCGAAAATGGGGGTTCCATTACACTACTCGGTGATGCCGCGCACCCTATGAGCCCGTTTAAGGGTCAGGGAGCTAATCAAGCCCTATTGGATGCATTAGTTCTTGCTCGTGGCATTTCAAATGGTTGTAAGCCAGGCTCCGCTTGGAGAGAGATTGGAATACGAAGAAGCGTTTTATCAGATTTTGAGCTAGAGATGTTGGAGCGCTCAGCTGCTAAAGTGAGGGGGTCAAATGAGGCGGCTAAATTTCTTCATTCTGAGATCGTTCTTTTTGAGGGAAATGAGCCGAGAGGGCAATGTATAAAGCGACAATAATTGATAAACTTAACTTTTTGTATAAATCTAATTAAATACGATCACTGGTACCATCATACATACCAATTATATACTAACAGCTGATAAAGTTGTGTTGCCTTTATCGATCTATGGGCTATAAAGTGCTTGGCTATATCATGAAACAAAAACTAATCTTCATAACTCTTGTTTGCTCATTATTCGGTTGTGGCAGCCAGGACACCGTGTCATTTGATGGGGTATGGGAAGGTTCCTATACCTCGAATCAAAACAACTGCCCCTTCTCTGTTAGATCCGATATCAACCCACTGTTCCCAATGACGGTTAGTACGGACGTGAACGATGTGTTTACCGTTGTTGCGGTCGATGGAAGTACCGCTATTGGAGGACAGGGATCAGGAGAGGTAATCAGCTTTATCGCCTCAGCGCCGACGTTTGGAAGCTACGGATCTATCGCGCCGTATTCGTGCGCTTCTACATTGTCCACGGTTGGATTTCTTGACGCTGGAGCGGATAAGGCTCGAGTGACGCTTCTTATCCAATTTACTAATTGCAACACCCCTGGATCTTCGGAAGATCCCCTAACTTGTTCCGTCACCTACTACGGGGATGCCACGAAGGTTTCGTAGCGATCCTGGAGGGCTAACGAGCTAGCCAACTTGCTGCGACCCGTAAAACAGTTGGTGGCATTGGTACGGGGTTACTTTCTAGGCAACAGTCCGAGTCAGCTACCGAATATAGTGCGTCACTATTAAACACGGAATGCCCTATACCTCGCCCCCCCTCCTAAGTGCTGATACAAAGATAATTAATACCTATCAGGCTTGCTGCCGCATCTGCTTCATCGTTTTCTGTAGGTCATGCGTAACGAGTATGTGCGGCACAGTGAGCCCGGCAATGAGCACTATAGTGGCCGCAAAGAGCTGATTTATATCTCGCAAATCAAAAAATAATGAGAGCGGTATAATAAGAAGAATTGCGACAAGAGATATTACCAAAAAATCTAGTGGCATTCCAAAGCGGCTTTCTCGAAATAGATCCTTACACACTTCAAGATGCTTGCATGAATGCCGTCCGATAAACCAAATACAAAATCCTGAAAGTGGCGGAAGAAGCAGCCAGGCTCCTAGACAGATCCAGCGCTGGAGTGTATTCGAATCAATATCCTGATCTCTCTTGAGAGAGTCTCGGCTAAGTTGGAAAAAAAGCAATACAGCTAAGCTTACCGCGAGTAGCCGCAAAAAAGGGGAGAGACTCTCCATAAGATCAAATGGAATAAAGTAATGTAAATATGCGCGAGATCCCGTGAGGTGAAGTCCTATTGGCAATACAACCGAGCTAGCCCCGATCATCCAGCCTCGAGCCATTCTGCCCTGAATCATCTCTCCTTCGCTAAAATGAATGATGGATATTACTAGAAATAGCGCCAATCCCACTGTTGGAAACATAATACAGAAAGCGCTCATAGCCATACCCGAAGAAACATAGATTGCAAGAATGGAAAGACGTGAACGGGAGCTCTCCCTCCACTTCGCCTCAGCGAGCCGCAGGTCAAAGGAGCCGTGGGGGATTCCCGCGAGGATAATTAAACTAAGAGCAAGCCACTCGCCTACCGACGACTCAATCGCGGTGGCTAGTGCAAGTAGTATAGCGAGGCCAGAAACTAGAATTGTGCCGAAACTCATACTGATAGCAATGCCTTTATCATCATCATCTTAGGAGCAGATGACATTACTCTCAAGCCCTCAACGATCTTTGCGTCTCCCGCAAGAAACCGAAGCAGTGGCTGTGCGGGAGCCTTCTCGAGCAATCGGCCCATTAACAGGCTACCTTTAAGAGGTGCCGTGGCCAGGGCCTTTAGAAAGAGCGCGTCCGCTGTTGCATACCACCTGGGAGGCCCATCGCAGATTCGCGGCATATCACCCCCTCCTCCTTCTACTAAAACTCTTGCGAGTTCGCGTGCCTGTTTTTGGATATTAAGAAACGCGTATCCAGTAGCAGCCCTAATCGCCCCGCCAGCGCTGCCTATAACAACATTCTCTGTCGCAACTGGGCGCTCAAGCCCCATAGGTATTAGCCCCGACTCACGGGAGATAATTTCATACTGGCTATGAACATGAGATTGAATCCACTCATAGCACAATGAGAGATGCCATTCAGATGGCATCTGATGAGTACTGAAGGTTGTATGCTCTACCAATGCTTCTGTTGTTGAAATCGGAAGCACATACATAAAAGAGATGGGACAACTCTCGCTACTCGGCAAGATGTCCATGAGGAGTGCCGTTGATGGATCGAAGGAATCTGCTGCCGTTTGTATCCATAGTCCTCCAAACGACTGCCACACACTATTAGTGCGTATTGAATTGCCTTCAATATCGACATGTCCACATTCCCAAGAGAAACAAGCTCCTCGCCCCTCAAGCTCTTCAAGAGTGCTGTCAAAGAAATCTTCTCCTCGCACGAGAGCATATGGAGTAGATGCCGTCTCTATGCAGCGATCGAAATGTTGCCCTCTAAAACGAACATTCTTCCATCTCTTATATGGCTCGACCGGTAGGGCCTCTTTGGTGGAAGCAAAGAAGCAGAACGTTCTCTGAGGATGTGGAAGCCTAGGCCTTCTATCAAAGAGACACACTGTGCAGTTTTTTGACGAGCGAAGGATCTCACGAGCTAAACTCAATCCCGCAACACCAGCCCCGCGAATGCCTATCGATTGCACCACGTTTTACTTTTCAGAAATAGTTAGACGCGGAGTACTCAAATCCTTCATCAATACTTGACACGCTAGGAGCCCCTTCTTGTATAAAGGAACCACAGATCGCTTACGCGATAAAAGTCCCCCTCTAATAATTCTGTCTCCTATCGCTCCATAACACCTAGCGGCAACCTTAATGGAGTATCGAGAGCGGGGCGCGAGGAAATGAATACCTGCAAGACCGCGTTGGTAATGCGATTGTGCTGTGTCTAAAAGTTGCCTGACGGCTGCCAAGATAACCTGCTCAACTTTAGAGTCTCCAACAAGTAGGCTCTGTGGATCTATCCCATCAAGCCAATCACTTGGAAGATATACCCTTCCTCTTCTGAGGTCCTCAAAGACATCGCGCGCTATGTTTGTGTACTGCATCGCAATACCGAGATCTGAAGCATGTGCGCGCCCTTCTGCAACTCGTCCTCCTAGAATTGGATACATTATCAATCCAACATTTCCAGCGACTCCGTAGGAATACTTCGCTAAATCGTCCTGCGTTTTAATAACAAGCCCCGTGGTATCTTCTCGACACGCATCCACAAGCGAAATGATCGGCTCTTTAATATCTGGGAATCTCTGAATCAGAGAGAGTAGCCGCTCTATACCAGAAAAAGTTCTGTCCATTGAGCTTACGGCACGAGTCACACTAGATAGATATTCATCCCGCTCATCTGAGGGAAGACCTCCATCTGCGATATCGTCAATCTTTCGACAAAAGCTGTATGCAGTAGCGGCATCATTTCTAGCTTCCGGACTGAGCCATAATGTCGCAAAATAAAAAGTCTTTCCTGCGCGCGTCATCAGACGCAAATCATCGTTCATGCGAGCGCTCCTTGCGATACACGATCTTCCACAAGCTGAGAAGCACATATACCTGGATAATCCTGCCTCACAAGGGACTCAATAACTTTAGCCGAGGTTGCTACACCGGGTAAGCCTCCGCCGGGGTGAACCCCAGCTCCGCAGAAATAAAGATTCTTTACCTTGTCTGCCCGATTATGGAATCGCAGCCAGGCTGACTGACTTAAGGTAGGCGCGATAGAAAATCCGGCACCGAGCGGGCTCAAGAGAGCTTTTTTAAAGTATCGCGGATCAACCGATTCCGCAAAAACAAGTGAGTCGCAAAGCTCCGGAAGTACCCGTTCCTCAAGGATACTCAGAACTTTTGCGCGGAAGAGTTCTTCTGCTGTCTCCCACGAAGAGAAGTTTCCAAGGTGTGGGACCGGCGCTAGTACGTAGAATAGCTCACCATCCTCAAGCGCAATACTCGGATCCGTAGCGACTGGCCTATGTAGGTACAAGCTCGGATCTGATGGTAGTTTTTCCCCTCTAAATATATCCTTGAGTAAAGATTCCCACCGTTCTGAGAGCACCATAGTGTGGTGCTTTACATCTGGATATCGCTTAGAGGTTTTAAAATAGAGGACATATAGGCCCATAGATGAGGAGACAGTTTTTAATCTCATCTTCTCAAAAAGCGAGAGGCGCTCTGGCCCAAGAGTCCTATATCCCACCTGGGCATCGCCTCCCCAGACGCCAAGGTCACATTTCAATGAATATTGTTTATCACCCTGGCGGTATCTCATTCCTACAAGCTTTTTGGCCCTATCAGTTTCAAATTCGTTAACTGTGCTATCAAAATGAAACCTCACACCATGCCGCTTAGCAAGGGACACTAGCGCCTCAATCAGTTTTGAAGTCCCCCCCTTGGCAAACCATATTCCTCCCTTCCTTTCCATGGCATGAATCAATCCATAGATCGCTGTAGTATTCAGGGGGTTCCCCCCGACTAGTAGTGGTTGTAGAGAAAAGGCTTGTCGCACCCTTCGATCTTGGAAATATTTCGCGGTATGCCGCCATAGGCTAGTAAATCCACCAAGCCTAGCAAGATGAGGCACCGCCTTAACCATAGACCAAAATGAGGTAAAGTCCGCTACTCCAAGTTGCTCGTATCCTATACGGTAAAACTCCTCACTATGCTTGAGAAAAGATGGATATAACTGCGCGTCGGCGGGACATAGCCGTGAGATTTCATCCATCTGCCTAATCGGATCGGGAACAAGGTCAAGAGAACTTCCATCTGAGAAAGAGAGTCGATACCAAGGATCACAGGGAAGAAATTCAACGTATTCGAACCGCCGCTCTCCGAATAGTTCAAATAGCTCATCAAAGAGCCACGGTGCTGTGATTACTGTCGGCCCAGCATCAAATGAGTGTCCGTGAAAATTGAACGTTCGGGCTCGTCCTCCGGCATCGGGGCACGCCTCAAGAACGTCAACATCTAGCCCCATAGCCCGGAGGCGCAAAGCGCTCGCTAGTGCCCCTACTCCTGTTCCAACAACTACCGCTTTCATATTAGAACGCTATCAGCAAACGGTGCTTGTTGGTACGGTATTTCAGCCGAGGTAATGCATACAAGGCTAAAAAAAAAGCAGCGTCTTTCGACGCTGCTTTTAAGGTTCTTTTTGGTCTTTGTCTCTCGCTTACGCGTTGGACTCAGACTTACGAACCGCTACAGCGAATATAAATACACCGAATAGCGCCTTAGCTACTATGTCAGCGATTGTATATCCAACCTGTACGTACGTTGTTGACTCAGGTCCACCAACTCCTAGCATTGGTAGGATGAATACAACTGGGTAGAAGCACCATGACAGGACAGTCAGGGTACGAGCATCGCTTACCATCTGACGAACAGACTCAGGCTGTGAGTTGATCGCTTTTGTAAGGCCCGAAAACAGCTTAATCACGATGTATACAAAAGGTATCATCGCAAGAAACCACCACTTCCAACGTTCACCGGTAATGTTGCTGATCTCTCCTGGATATCCAAGAAGAACCATAGCAACCGCAGCCGTAGCTAGTGCCTTGCCTTTAGAAACCGTCTCTTCACGGGAAAGTCCCATCACAAGGATGAGCTCAAGAAGAAGAAGCGGAACTGTGAGGAGCCAGTCAACGTAGCGGTAAGCATCGTTGAACTTGGTTACAGTTGCTGTAACACCAGTAGAAGTCACTGTGTATGCAGCCTGCCAAGAATCAAAGATTCTCCAGTAGTGGTAGAAAGCAATTAGGGTAACAATACCGCTGATTGTAACTGCCGTTTTGTATTTAGGAGCAACCTGCGAGCGTCCTAAGAAAAGAAATACCGTTGCTGCTCCCATTACTGCTATAGCAAATGAGAATGCATTGGATACAAGCTCAAACTGCTCTAAATTTATCATTTCCATAATTTAACGACCATATTTAAGTATATTAACTATTCAATTTTAGCCTATTTTTTAGACGGGCTACCAGTAGACAACAGCTACCGTAGTCTTCGAATAGTCCAACACCGCAGCATCTAGCTAGAGCTAAAAATAGGCATTCGGTCTTGTTCTACTTAATAGCATGGCGTTAGGCTGGCGAGCTTTCGCGTTGATTATGGGGTTTAAATGTCATAACAGGTAGTTGGACATGATATTTGTTTTGTTTTTAAGAGTACTAGCTGTGCCTCGTAGGCTAATCACTGGAATTAAATCTTATTGCTATGACCTCTTATGATATTAACATTGTTTAATTATCCATATTTAAAGCTGAAATACGGTGGGCACTTTCTAGGCAGAGTTGTGACTCGAATCATACCAATGCTTATTTCTATTATGTGAGCTCTCAGGCGTGCGGGGTTGAAATTGCACTCAGCTAAGTTAAGCAAAGAAGGAATCCAGGACGCTTTATAGAAGAGTATAGCCTCGCTTTACGATCACTGCCTAGAAGATCACTCCGTATAGACTTTGTGCCTGAATTGAAGCGTAGTCATTACTGCTATCGAGAAAACGAAGGCGACTATGATGACAAGATGATTCATTGGGCGCTCCATGCTGAGCGAAAGACGAAGAAGGACCGTTGAGATGATGAAGCTCGCATTACGAATAACGCTATAAAAAGAAGAATCATACAGAAACGATATGATTAACAGGAGAACGTCGGCGAAAATCATCACCGCAAAGAAATCTGTATAGAAAAATGAATTAGGATTTGGGAACTCCGTGTGATTAACTAGGGCAGGGATAGCGTGAAAGACCCAGCTCTGGAGATTATACAAGCTCGTGAACGCGAGAAGGATGAGTAGGCACACAGACACAGATTTCTTTAAGTTTATTAACTGCTTAAGCGTATGATTAACATCGCTTCGGTGTCGTGAGTGTAGTCGATGGAAGGTAACGGTTAGTGCAAACATGCTGAGCGAGGCGATTAAATCGTAGCCAAGTGCTATTATAGCGGGGTCAGAGAGCCTCAGAATTGTATGCATATGAACGTCGGCTACGTCGTGAAAAAAGCTTCTAAGAGTTATTAGAGTAATAATTTCAAACTGTTTTCCGATGAACTCGGTCATCGATTCCGGTAGGATAATAACCAGAAGAAAAACCTCGTAGACGAGAATAAAGCTGAAGGGGGTATAAATCGCCTTGAGGTAATTAAAAGATCTCCCACTGTATAGCGCAGGTATATTATTCAAAAGGAATATGAGCGCTAGGTGACCGATAAAAAACAATACTGCAACCCTGATAACAAATACCTCGAAGGCACGAACATTTCGTTTAGTTACGTGGTTCGTGAATATTCCTGAAAGGTATCGAGCCCCTGTTTCTGTGATTGTCATGTGATTAACCTTAAACTTTTTGACTATGGGAGCCAGAACTGAGGATAGGAAGATCAATTAACTTTCCACAAGTAGCTGATCTGCGCTAGTAACATGGTAACAGAGCCCATAAGGAGCCCGAAAGTTCTGGAAAATCGGAATCGTCGTGGACCAGAAGCAGCAGTGTACCAATCATCTTATACCAATCATCTTATACCAATCATCTTGAATGATCTTAATCTTACGGCGGTTATGACCGAGCCCTACAAAATCTTCATGGGAAGCTCTGTGTAACTCAAAGCAAATACTTGCCAAAAGTGAGTCGGCCTTCCTATCCTTTAGGTATTTGTGCTCGCGATTACTGTATATTATCATCATAAAATGAGGCGATGTTCATTAATTATTTCCTGTTTTGCATTCATAATGACTATTTTACCAGGCTGCTCAGTATTTGGGATTCGAAGTGGGTACGAGCAGCTCAATTATAAGGTTATAGATAAAATTGAGAATGTAGAGGTCAGACAGTACCCTGCACGCGTAGTGGCAGTGGTGAACAACATGAATAATAAAAATGAGGCGTTCATGCTCCTCTTTCGCTATATCTCTGGTGAAAATAGCTCCAGCGACAAGGTCGCAATGACGACACCTGTACAGGTTGATAATGTATCAACAAAGATTGCGATGACCTCACCCGTTGAAACTTCCAAGTCAGGTTACAGCGGAGTTAATATGCAATTCTTTTTACCACGCTCGTTTAGCGTTGACAGTGCACCTAAACCCAATGACCCGCGGGTAAAAATTATTAGCTTACCAGAAGAAATATTTGCGGCGATTACTTATTCTGGCTCAAATTCTGAAGCACGCTTTCTAAGCGCAAGTGATCGATTGCAAAAAATCCTTAATGGCTCAAGGTGGAAGACGGTCTCGGTAGCATCTTTTCTTGGCTATGACCCGCCATTCGCCATTCCGTTTCTTAGGAGAAATGAAGCTATCATAAGGGTCGAACCTAAGTAGCAAGAACTGTTAGCTTCAAAATCTAATCATTAAGAGGTGTCAGTGCCTTTTAAATGACCTTAAAAATTACTCTTAAAAAAGCTACGGTAAAATATTTATCTCTAAGTAGCTGCTTTAGTAAGGCCGCTAGGAGATTTCGATAAGTTAGAGCTTCCCTAGGCACTAGTAGCTTACCTATACCATGTTTTCTACTTTGTAATTTTCTTAATTTGCACCTATATTACTTAGAAAGACTGGCTAATTTATACTTAGAATCGCGTGTGTTTTCTATACAGTATAAACTTATACTAATTGACACCTGCACCTGAAGTTTATTTATGAATACTGACTTTAAAGATAGCGATCGTATTGGAAAATTAGGACTAATTATTTACGATGGCACTTGTGGAGTTTGTTCAGTATTTATTGGCGAGAGAAAATTACTTTTCGAAAAATACGGCTTCTCTATTGCCGCCCTACAGGAAGAGTGGATCGAGCCCCTAACTGGGCTATCTGAGGCAACTCTGTTAAATTCTATTCATCTTTTCACCTCAGAAAAGAAGATATTAAAAGGAGTAGATTTTTTTGATTATTTATCAGCCAAAATATGGTGGCTTACCCCGCTCTATTTAATTTTTAGAGTTCCACTTATCAAGCCTTTGTTCTCTGTATTCTATACTTTTATTGCTACAAGACGCAGGAAGATTTCTAGAGTTTGCGGACTACAATCAAGAGCCAAATACTAGTAGTAGTTTTGCTTATGCTAGATAATTTGCTAGTGCGAAGCCGCTTTTTGCTGGTATCTGTGTAGTTGTCTCTTCCTTGCAGGCAATACGCCTTGGAAACTATGCGCGGAAACAGGCCGCTATATTAACGGTGCGAACTGCTGGCGAGACGCTAAACTTTCACCCGCATCTGCACTGACTACTACGTACTACTCGCTGCTAGCTATTGAGTAATATAGAACCGAATTGAAACGCTACTCCCCTTAATGCTCAGCTCTAGGGCCTTTATTGGAGTAAGTTGAATCCTGCTCACTGAGATCTTTTTTCCATAACGCGCTTCGAGCAGTTTTTTGTAGGCCTTAAAAAACTCCTGCGCATCGGCAGCACTCTCCCACCTGGTTAGCCAAGAGATTAATCTCTCCTTATTTTGCACCGGAAAGACCCCTATCCTATCCCCTACCCAACCCGCTGCACCTTGCGCACTAGTTATTGAGCCGCTCGCATCTGTATCGAGTAGCGCCTTAATGCTGAACTCTCCCAGGGTGTCGCTGTACTCCGGCGAGTAGCCATCAGAAACCCCGTCAAGCTCCTCTAAGCCTGGAATCTGGCGTACCTCAGTATTAGAGAGATACTCCGCAGGGTGCAGGATCTCGCGCGAGCTGTGCGGGGGATCTCGCAGTGCCTGATTAATCCTCTTATAACCACCATGCTCAAGCAGCTCCTGTGCAAACTTTAAACCGTGCGTATACGGAAAGAAAAGTATTGCCTTAAGAGCCGTTGGCACTTGGGGCAGGTCTTGGCTAGCCTCCGAGGAAGGCTGCGCCGTCCTACGGTGCTGGCTATCAAGTATCGTCAAGGTTGCATCCCCCTCAACCAAAGCTGAATAGGCGAGTAGCTCATCGCCGTTGTCGTTTTTGGGATCGAGGAGCTGCTCAAGGTTAATGTACTGATCCTGCAGGGCGTGCGTTAACTCATGCACCGCCACAACCTCCTGCAACTCGCTCGGCATCCAATCAGCCATAACGAAGTGCTTCTTTTCTGGGTCGTAGTAGCCCCCGATCTGGCTAAGATAGAGCTCGATTAGCCCCTCTGTATAGTTATAGTCATCTGGAATAAGGCCGACAGCGCGGTAGACAAGCTGCTCAGCCTGCAGCTTATGCGGAGGAAGCTTGTCTTTAATAGTTGTTCGCAGGAACTGCTCAATTTCTGCCCGACTTGAGACGACACAGGGCACGGGCCCCTTGGATTTCAATCCCCTTACCCTGATGGCTTCCTGCATAGCTTGCTCTGCTACTGCGCACAGCCCCTGCTGCTTCTCCGCTCTCTTCCCCTCCTCGGCCCTCACGGCGCTCAAAGGTGCTGGAGCTAATACCCCTAACGCAAGTAATAAAGTTAGCTTGACCTGTTTCCAATACACCGCAATTTTCCCCTGCTGTTTATTGCTGTAACACTGCGCTGCACGATATAGTAGCAGAAATGGCAACGCGTAACTCCCTTGTTATTACAAACGCTCAAGAGAACAACTTAAAAGGACTCACCCTTGAGATCCCGCACGACACCTTCGTTGCGATTACCGGACTCTCCGGTTCAGGCAAGTCCTCGCTCGCCTTTGATACGATATACGCCGAGGGGCAGCGGCGCTACATAGAGACCTTCTCCCCTTATACCAGACAGTTCTTTGATAAGGTAAAACGACCACGCGTTGACCTAATCGATAACGTACGCCCTGCCATCGCCATTCAACAACGAACTCGGATCGTTAATTCACGCTCCACCGTTGGTTCGATGACCGATATAAACGATCTCTTAAAGATAGTGTGGAGCAACCTTGCGATTCCGGTCTGTCCAACCTGCGGACTTCCCCTATCAAGGTGGGATGCGGCATCTCTCGCCGCACTCATCGAGCGCTGGTGCGAGGTAAAACCAGAGGCAACCTTTCTACTCGGTGTAAAAACAAAGAACACCCCCGAGCTGCTCGGTAGGTTACAGATGCTTGGATACTCGCGCTACTTCGATAGAAAGCAGGCCGAGCTTTTAAACCTAGATGACTCCCCGCCTGCCAAAAAGCTACTTGAGATCTCGGTCGTTATCGACCGCTGCCGCAAGCAGGGCTTTGCCCGTAAACAGGTTCAGGACTCCCTAGAGCAATGTTTCTCACTCGGTGCTGGCATAGTCGAGGTGCTAGAGCTGCGCGAACGTACTACACGGCCCCTAGCGCGCTTGAGCGTGTCGCACGGCGCCTGTCTGGTATCTAGCAAATTTGAAGCTTATATCTTTAAAAGCACCTATCACTGCGGCGATGGTGAGATCTCGATTGAAAGGCCCCGCCCCGCCCTCTTCTCTTACAACCATCCGATCGGGGCCTGCCCAGAATGTAACGGCTTCGGAAAGAACTTGGTCGTAGACCCCAACCGCTGCGTATCTGATCACAAGAAAAGCATCCTAGAGCACGCGATTGAGTGCTGGCGTGGCAAGGGGTCCGCAAGTGAATATAAACGGCTACTCGCATTCTGTAACGAACAGGGTATTGCGGTTAATATTCCGTGGTCAGCGCTCTCCGCGCAACAACGGGAAGTTATCTTTACCCATAAGTCGCGTAGCTTTGTCGGTATCAACGCCTGGTTTAAGCACCTTGAGCGCAAGCGGTACAAGATGCATGTGCGGGTGTTTCTGGCGCGCTACCGCAGCCAGGTTGATTGCCAATCATGCGGCGGTGCACGATTAAAATCTGACGCTCTAGCGTACCGCATCAACGGTCTAACGATAGCGCAGATCTCAGCCCTTTCACTTGATAGGCTGCATGTATGGTTTAGCACTCTATACTCTTCGCTAAAGAAAGGGGATAAACTTCCACGTCAACTTGATGAGCTCTTTAAGAACATCATTAATCGACTGGGGCACCTAAATGCTCTGGGGCTCCCGTACCTAGCGCTCAGTAGAGAGGCGCGCACCCTCTCCGGTGGTGAAACGCAGCGTGTTAATCTGGTCTCCGCCGTAGGAAGTAATTTAATCTCAACTCATTTTGTACTCGATGAGCCCTCAGTTGGGCTGCATGCCAGGGATACCGAGCAGCTTATTAAGGCTCTGCGCGATCTTACCGCAAGGGGTAACTCCCTAACCGTTGTCGAGCACGATCAGGATTGTCTTCAGGCCGCCGACTCTATCCTAGAGCTCGGTCCAGAGAGCGGCGAGCGTGGCGGCGAGGTTACCTACTTCGGGCCCGTTGCTAAGTGGCAAGGGTTGGGGATAGCGCCCTTTACGGCGAGCGAGATTGCGCCAGATTTTAAAGAGCTCTTAAAAATTCGTGGCGCTCGAAACCGCAATCTAAGATCGATAAACTTAGATATTCCACTTAATTCCTTTGTTTGCCTGACCGGGGTCTCAGGTAGCGGCAAGAGCTCGCTGCTCTCTGAGGTAATAGAATCAGCCTGGGAGGTTTATCAGGGTGCTACACCTGATCCGCAAAGAATTACCGCAGAGGTTTCAGGCTTTGAGCACCTAAAACAGGTGCTGCTGGTAGATCAATCGCCACTCTCTAAAACCCCGCGCGCTAATATCGCTACCTACACGAAGATCTGGGATCGGATCCGTGAGCTGCTCTCTAGCTCCGAGGGGGCGAGGGAGCGAGGTCTCTCAAAATCCTCCTTCTCCTTTAACGTAAACGCGGGTCGCTGCTCTAGCTGCGAGGGAGCTGGCTTTATTCGCGAGGATATGCAGTTTTTAAGCGATGTTTTTATTCAGTGCGAGTCCTGTCTCGGTATGCGCTTTCAATCCTCGGTACTTGAGGTGCGATATAAGGATAAAAACGTGCACGATATTTTATCGATGAGCGTTGCTGCGTGCTGTGATCTCTTTGAGCAGGAGCTATTTATTACCGCCGCCTGTAAAGTTCTGATGCAGCTTGGGCTCGGGCATATAACTTTAGGACACCCACTAAGCGATCTCTCCGGTGGCGAGGCGCAGCGTCTTAAACTTGTTCCGCACATCGTTGAAGGGGCTAGGGGAAGGTCGCTCTTTCTCTTTGATGAGCCCACAACCGGCTTGCATGTAAGGGATATAGAGCGCCTCTTAGCGCTCTTTAATCTGCTCTGCTCTCAGGGGCACTCGATTATCTGCGTCGAGCATAACCTAAGGCTAATCGCATCCGCTGCCTGGATTGTCGACCTAGGGCCAGAGGGGGGCGCTCAGGGGGGTGAAGTTCTACGCGAAGGAACGCCGCGTGACCTGATCCTATCGTTAAAGGACCCTACACAGAGGGAGAGCCTGACCGCTCGTTATCTTGCGCAGTTTGTAGAACAGAATAGCTACAAAAAAAAGCGGGCTCGCCCTCGTTCAGTAAAAGCAAAGAGCGCAATACCCGCCAAACGTATCACAACGATAGATATTATCGGCGCTAAGGAGCACAACTTAAAAAATATATCTCTCTCTATTCCACTGAACTCGCTCATAACTTTGAGCGGTGTGTCAGGCTCCGGAAAGTCCACTATCGCAAAGGATATTCTATATGCCGAGGGGCAGCGCCGCTATCTAGATTGCCTCTCTCCGTACGCACGGCAGTTTATCAAGGAGCTTAAAAAGCCCGCTATCGATGAGATCAGAAACGTTCAGCCTACGATCTGCGTCTATCAACACACCTTTCAGCCCTCGGCGCTCTCGACCGTTGGAACGATGAGCGAGGTGTATAACTTTCTGCGGCTACTCTACGCTAAGGTTGGTTTGCAGTTCTGCCCGGATCATCCCGATCAATCGATCTCGCCCCTCTCTGCTGAGCAGATAGCCGAGCACCTCAAGCAACACTACTCTGGGAGCATTCGGCTCTTTGCGCCCGTAGTTAACCAAAAAAAGGGCTCCCATAAGGCCGTCTTTCAACGCGCTATTGAGAGCGAGATTAGCGAGGTGCGAATTGATGGCGCGCTAACCTCGCCAATGAAATTTATCGAGCAGGGGTTAGCAAAAAGCAAGGTGCACTCGATTGAGTTCGTTACTGCTCGCTTTAACGTTAAAACGATGCCGCTGGATCTTGTAATAGAGGGGGTCAAGCAGGCCCTCGCGATCGGTGCCGGTACCGTTATCGTCTCTAGCGCTAGCGGTGAGCGCGTATTTAGCTCACAACGCACCTGTCAGATCTGTCAGCGTGGTTTCTTTAAACCAGACCCAGAGGATCTCTCCTTTAACTCACGCCGTGGTCGGTGCGTTCTATGTGATGGCCGCGGCGTTATTAAAACCGGTGCATGTCCGGAGTGTTACGGTACTCGCCTAAACGAGATCGGTCGAAACATTAAGCTCTTTAATAAGAACATTCATGAGCTGACTACCCTTACAGCGCCTATACTGCATAAGCAGCTGAACGGTCTTATATCAAACTCCGCAGCCGATAAGATTATTGAGCCGATAGTTAAGGAGCTAAACAGTAAGCTTCAAACCCTGACAGGGCTTGGCCTCGAACACCTAGCACTTAATAGGGAGTGCTTAACGCTCTCAAATGGTGAGCTGCAACGGCTCAGGCTCGCCACCGCCATGGGCTCACCCCTCTGCGGAGTTACCTATATCTTTGATGAGCCAAGCGCCGGTCTGCACCCTGCCGATAATAAGCTACTCCTTGGAAAGCTCGTTGAGCTAAAGGAGCGCGGTAATACCGTTATTCAGATAGAGCATGAGATCGATAATATTTTGGCCGCTGAGCATATCATAGATGTAGGGCCTGGGGCCGGCACACATGGCGGTGAGATCGTTTTTCAAGGCTCTGTATCTGATGCCTGCCTAGAGGCTCGCTCTGCAACCGCTCGTGCCCTTACTACACCACTTGAGATTAAGGCTCCTATAGTGAGCTCTAGCGAGCAGCTACTAATTACTAACGCCACCTGCAATAATCTTAAGAACCTAACGCTCTCTCTCCCACTTAAGAGCCTAGTTACCGTGGCGGGGGTCTCTGGCTCCGGCAAGAGCTCCCTTGTACACGGCGTAATAGTTGCGGCACTCTCAGTGGGCTCGCAATCGAAGGGGACGTTTAAGGGCGCGCATGGATCGGTTAAGAGCTCCCTTGAGATCGAGCGCTGTATCGTAGTCGATCAACAACCGATCGGAAGGAGCCCGCGCTCCACCCCGGCATCATACTTAGGGATCTGGGATGAGGTTAGAAAGCTCTACGCCGAAACGCTGGAGGCTAAATCACGGGGCTGGGGAGCGAGCTTCTTCTCGCATAATACCGGTAAGGGGCGTTGTCCTACCTGTAAGGGTCAGGGGGAGCTAACCCTTGAGATGAGCTTTTTGGCAGAGGCTCGGGTTCTGTGTGAGAGCTGCCTCGGCAGCCGCTTTACCCCGCAGGCCGATTCTGTGCGCTTTAAGGAGCTAAACGTTAGCCAGGTTCTGCAACTGACCTTTGAGCAGGCGCGCGCGATCTTTATTAACCACCGCAAGATTCATCAGGCCTGTAAGTTGGCGTGCGAGCTAGGTCTTGGCTACCTAACCCTGGGGCAATCCTCCTCAACGCTTTCGGGGGGCGAGAGCCAGCGGCTTAAACTTACCTCGGAGCTGCACGGCTCTCGGCGTGGGCATACTATATATATACTGGATGAGCCTACTACTGGGCTGCACCGCCTCGACGTTGCGCTTCTGCTTAAGGGCTTGCAGGGGTTGGTGCAACAGGGGCACTCAGTAATCGTAATTGAGCACGATGCGGATACGATCTCACGCTCCGATTGGGTGCTTGAGCTTGGTCCCGGCCCGGGTGCCCTCGGGGGCAATGTTGTGTTCCAGGGCGTTCCTAGCGAGCTAGTTCGGGCAAAAACCGCGTGGGGGGCAGCTCTTCGGGAGCGCATCGCGCTGCATGGCTCCTTTAAGCCTGCGCGGGCGGCGTAGAGGCTGGCAAGAAGCTCTATGCAGAGAGATCTTATAGGAGTTATCCTTCAAGATACCGTAACCTAAAGCCAAGCTCGTGCCATATATACAGCGCTCCATAATTTACTGCCTACTCTACACCATCATCGCAACCGCCGTGGTGCTGTTCACCCTGCTTGCGCTGCACCCCCTAATCTTGCAGCACCTATCTACGCACTATATCGGCGGCGCTGCGGGCGACGGTGGGCTCTATGTATGGTTGGCACAATCGTTCCATATCGATCCATACAAGGCGCTCGCCCTTGAAACCGACACCCTCTATCCCTACCCCCTCACACGCGCCTGGAGTGACTCATTCCTACTGCCCTCGGCGATTATACATCTACTGACCCTCTCTGGATTCCATTTTACAACCTCCTATAACCTAGTGATTCTAGGGAGCCTGGTACTAAATGGCGCTTCATCCGTGGCGCTGGCGCGCGCACTAGGGGTCTCGCGCCCGTTTGCGCTCCTCTCGGGTATCCTATTTGCAAACAGCTCCTACATCTTTGGAAATCTTGGGCATCCGCAGCTCCTCTTTTTTTTCTGGGTGCCGTTTAGTTGGGCCCTTGTACTGCGCAGAACGCCGCAGCTTTGGCGCTGGTTTTTAGCGGGGCTAATTACATCGGCGGCTTTTTACTGCGCGGTTTACTACGCTATTTTTGCAGCTATCGGCCTTGGATTAATCCTCGCTCTTCGGTTCTTAACTCGCGCGTTCTCCCTTGATACAACCATTATGAGCGCGCTCTTTATGTTGGGCGGGCTACTACCAATAGCGCTAACGTTGCCTGCCTACCTCGCCATTAAGGAGATCTTCGGCTCACGCCATCTATATGAGGCGGGGGCGTTCTCAGCTAACGGAGCTTCATACCTCTCCCTCTCCTCTTTTAATCTCCTCTTTGGCCAAACATCGGCCTGGACTCACGCCGAGGCAACGTTGTGCGCCGGCTACCTAGTGTCGCTCGTTGCTTTAGTATTCCTTCTCAAAGCAGGATTACGCCGAGCCCCACTCCTTACCTGTACAAACGCTCTCCTGATAATAACTGTCCTCTCTGCCTCCTCGCTCTATGAATACGGAGCTCTCGCCAATCTCTGCGCCGGTATATGCGCCTGGCTAGTGCTAATAGCAGCACTTCTACTTGTCTGGCGCCTAAAGGAGCAGGCAGCGATCCTCTATTTTATCGTCGTTACGTTCTTTATCTTATCAATTGGCCCGGGTGGACAGGTTGCGCATGGCGAGCCCGCCGTAGCCCCCCTTGCATTTCTTTACAACACACTACCTGGGCTCGATTCGATGCGTGCCGTTGGTCGCTACGGCATCGTTGTCGTAATGGGGCTTTATATTGCAGCGTGCTGGGGTATCTCTCTTATAGCGCTGAAACGCTCTGGCGCTGCTACCGTTATAGCTCTTTCTCTAACTATTATAACGCTCCTTGAAAACTTTGTGGCTCGATATCCGCTCGATGCGCCCCCTCCAGCACCGTTGGCATTTGAAAGCCTCGCAAAGTTAGCTACTGCGCATGAAGCTACCATCGTACTCCCCTTTACAGAACGAAATGATAAGGGCGAGCCAAGCTGGTCTCAGATGGCGCTCTTAAGCTCCTACTATTCGATCTGGTCGGCTGCGCTCAAGCTACCCCTAGTTAACGGCTATAGCGGTCAACGTTCAAGGCTTCAGTACGGTCTCTCTGAAAAGCTCCATGATTTCCCATCAGAGGCCGCTATCTCATACCTAAGCAGGATCTGTGGTCTACGGTGGATAGTGATAGCTCCAAGCCTCTTTAAGGATTGGAATGAGCAGGTTTTTAATACACGCCTAGCTCGTTTCTCCGAACGTTTAAGGGTCGTTAATACCCACTCAGATGGCAGCCTGCTACTTGAGATACTACCCCAACTAGTTGCAACAGCGGGACACCCGGCTATCATCATAGCGCCAAAATCGGCAGACCTCCTGCTCACCACAAAGCAGCTCTCGGCAGAAACCGCTGGAGGCTCTCAAGTAGGATCTGAAAAACCTTGTAACATTAAGCTCTCTCGTATCAGGCACAAACAGGGGCCTTCCGAAGAGATCTCCCGCTATGTTCAGCTTAAGCAGGAGACTAGGCTCCCCCTACTAGCCAACCCGATGCTTGATCCGGGGGCCCCTGCCAGCTTTCAGATAGAGTCGGGACCGTCGTGCCAGGTGCTAGTTTCGTGCTCAATCAGCTATTCTGAGCATTGAGGGTTTCGCTCTTCGTTGCTAGCATATCTGGGATGAGAACTTACCTCGCCCTACCCTCGCTTATCCTGTGTGGCGTTCTGTGTTACATGCCGACCTCTGGCTTATCGGCAGATGAACAGCTCCCCTCTTTTACCCTGCCGGAGAGTCAGAACCAGATAATTAAGATTAGCGACGTAGGCCTTCTGCCAAAAACGCTTGAAATGAAGAAAGAGGATGGAATTGTATTCTTTCTTAATGATTCAACGGATGCCCTCATAACCATAGATCTTGATTTTGGCAAAAGTGCTACGCACTGCTCCTCAGAGAACCTAGAGATCGGAGAGGATGGCGTTATCCGTTCGGTACGTCCCATCGCTCAGAAGGATTTTGCAAGCGCATGTTTTCACGATGCAGGAACCTACCCATTTACCATTTATGGATTAAAGCAGGCGCCTCTCGGTCTTAAGGGCGCTATCATCGTTAAGTAAAGAAAAAAAGAGTGATATGAGCTACGGTAACAAGAGCCTCAGAATACCTGCGCTACTCACCCTTGTGCCCCTCCTCGCCCTCTCTGCCTGTGGGCCCACGGTTCGTTCAAGTATTCCCAAGGGGGGCACACTACCATCAAGTATCGCGCTCCTGCCCTCTGACTACTCCGGAGAGATCCCCCGCGAGCGGGTGGATCTAGTGCGACAGGCTCTAACGAGCGAACTTAGAAATAATAATTTTATAGTTGTCGAAGAGCGTGCTGTATCCAGCACCTGTTCAACACCCGCCTGTCCCGAGCGCGGGCAGCTATCTCAGCGCTATCTTATTGACGGCTTTGTGACCCTTAACCTCGCCTCATTTTCACGCAGTAACTTTATCGCCGGCTACTATAACGAGCTCTCCGGAGAGATAATCGTACGTGACCCAGCAGATCGGGAGCTGGTATCGGTTAAACACTCCCAAAATGAACAGGGCGGGATACTGTTCCAGTCTGGGCAACTCATTCAGGGTATTATCTCGCAGGTAAAAAATAGTGGCGATGCAGTCTTTGAGAACCTCGCGGCAAAGTTCTCTCAAACTATCGTTGAACAGCTGCCGGCTCCATCAAGCCCCGTTATCCTTGCAGCACAGGAGGGGATAACCATCGCGCTTAACTCCGCTTCGACTGAATGGATTTCACCTACAAGTTACCGAATCTGCGCCAATGGAACCCCGGCCTCTTTTGCGTACCTTATCATGGGCAAGAATCGAACGGGGCTGCGTGAGGGATCTCCCGGCTTATACTGTGAGAATCTCTCGAGTCTTGTCGCCACTGATCCATCGCATCCCGCTGCACTAGAGCTACGCAGCGCCTTCGGCACCTCGATCAAACGGAACATCACCCTACCAACTAGCCCCCCCTGCATCCTAGATAATCGCCTGCAAGCCTCCTCGGGTGAGCTGAAGCTGCTCTGTACTCAGGTGGGGAGCTCCTCTAGCGCTAATAATGCTGGGTGCTCAGAGAAGATCGCTCAGTGCGCCGCTGAAAGGATCATGCTCTTCAAGGCGGCCTCCCCAGCTGGTCCCTACGAGAAGGTAGCCGATCTAAGTTCATCAACTTCGTCCCTACCACTAGGGGCGCAACAGATTGAGGTCGTAACGGTTGGTCTCGGCGGAATCCCCTCACTTCCAGTCCCGCTTAAAATTACAAACAAGTAGGAGCTTTAAGCATGTTAATCCAGCGCTATCTTTTCCCCTTACTTCTACTCGTTGCAGGGTGCAGCGGAACATACACCTCGACCCTTAACTTTAACCCCTCCGAGCCGATCCGGATAGCGGTCCTGCCCTTTGCGCAGCTCGATTCAGAGGGTAAATTAGTCCAGGAGGAGCAGGATCTATTGGTCGACAACGTTGCTCTAATCTCATCAAAGCAGAGCGAGACCCCCGCCCAATTTATGCAGTCTCTTATTCAATCCGAGTTAGCGAGCGCCGCACTTGATGTTATCACCCCGGCTGTAATCGAAGCTGACCTGTTACATAACGGCTTTGAGATCCAAGGGACTGCACCCCTTAAGGTCGATCTCGCTAAGGTATTCGCCGCAGATCCTGCCGAGCTATGCGGGAAGCTACTCTCGTGTGATGCGGTACTGTACGGCAAGGTTACAACCTGGGATCGCAGCTACTACGGCATTCAGGCTACTGCGACGGTCGGGCTAAATCTTAAACTTGTCTCGGCCCGCACCGGCAAGATCCTGTATGAGGTTCAAGCGCAGGACTCCGATAGTCGTGGTATAACGAAGGGTCCCACCGGATTCTCTAACCTAGTGCTAGAGCCCCTTAAGGGACTCGACAATGAGATTATTCAAAACGTTGCGCGCGAGGTTGCTGACAACGCAATTAAGCCCCTTTCAAATCGCAACCGCCCTGAGTTCCTAAAAACAGCTCCACCCGCCATCATAGCCTCTGCTCACGATGCCCGCACGGGCTTAATCCCCTCCGGTGGACGGTTAGTGGTAATAGCATTTGGCACCCCTGGGCAGTTGGGGGCCTTCTCTATCGGGAGCGTAGCTCTCGGAATTCCCCTGACCGAGCGAGCGCCTGGGCACTATATCGGAGAGTTTGTTCCACTGGCGATTGATTCATTTAAGGGGCAATACGTAACGATCTCACTAACGGATCAGTTCGGTCGATCGACCTCTCAGAAGCTAGCTAAGACCGCCGTTCGCTATTGACATACGCCTCTTTTTTGGCAGACAATATCGAATCATGATTAAGCGAATGGCTAAAATCATAGAAACTCAGCATTTTTCATGCTGGCCCAAGGCAAGCCAATAAAACAAATCTAATTAAGAGGTACCTTGCTACCTCTTTAGCAATCTGCGGCAGCTCAATGCCCTATTTGGTGAGACTTGACGCTGGAGAACGGTGCTCCCAGGGCTTATCCTTATAGTTGCAGCTCGGAGGGGGGCAATAATCCAAGAACCGCGCATCAAGTTTTTAACTCCCGGGCAAGAGCTCGACCGATGCGGTAATAGTCATTACCAAGGACATTGGCGCTGACGCCGCTGAAATCGCGGGCCCCCAAGCCATGATTAAAAGTGCCGACGCAGACGCGGCCGCCAGAAGCATTTGGTTCTTCGCAGCGAAGCAAGCAGTCGCGCAACAATCTCTCTTGATTAACCATAACCAGATCGAACAGTAACACCGCTGTCATAAGCTCTACCGCCCTTACCTCCCGGTACTCGGGGTAGTATGTCTTATGCACCTTATCTTGCTGCGCTATATTTTTATCCCTAAAGTGCCTCTCGGTAGAAACATTACTCGGATCAGGATCTCTCTTCGATATCAGCACCCACTCACTTACAATTTGCTTAATGGATGCCCATGATTGCTCCTTCCATGAACCATAACGCTCATCAACCAACTTATTCCCAGGGCCCTTTTTTGTAGAACAAAGCTCGTACAACTTAAGCGCACTGTACTCTTCTCCATTAACCATCTTAGGAATAAGAACAAGAATGTGCGTATCCTTAATTTGCTTGCCGGGCTCTATCGGACAATCTGAGTTTAATAGCGCTTGGGTGAGGGAGTTTGGTATCGGTGGAACCACGCCCACGTCCACGTTAAACCCGCTCCTCCAATCAGCGGGCCCAAGAAAGTTCCTGCCAAGCTCCTTGGCTACTACCTCCCAAGGCCGCTCGCCTGATGGCAGATTCGCAGCTGCAAGGTTGCTAGGCCCTTCAGCCCCGGGGCCCTTTTTGTTCTCTAGTGTGCTCATAGAATCATCTCCCTACGACCAGCATATTTTTTTGGTCGGCAGATTAGAAGGATTTCTTTAGGATTACCGGCGGTGATTGTGCACTATTTCTATATCCTACTGGTGAGTTGTAGCTCGGAGGGGAAGCCCCCGATCTATTTTTTATTGGTAATATTTTTGAGGTTAAGCACAGGTGGCTTAACAGAAGCTGGATTTAGCCCTTTCCACCTGGACCTTTTCCTGCGTGCATTACAACTCAGCGAATATTATACCTAGTTACATACAGCGCTGTTTTGCGGCTGATTAAACCAGCCCTAATCTTGCTAGGGGCTGGTAATAAGATCGGAGCTATGGCTGTCCGACTCATTAAGATCTGGATCCGCTGCAAAACACACTCCCCAGAGCTTGGTTAATAGCAAAACTAGGGCAATAGATCGGCAACCTTCCTATCTGAGAGTTATGAATTGTGGTGAAACGATGTTGCGCGGTTGATGGGCCAGAAGTAACCCCGCACCAATTATCCCAATTATCACTAAAGTTAAGAGAGGTGGGCAGAATAGCAGCACTCTAATCAGGCTTAATTTCAGCTTGGTGGCGAGGGAACTAAATACCACTTGTGGGTGCTTGAGTCCTTAACTTAATGGTAGTACTCCCGTACCAATTATTTAAAAAAGCGATTGGTTTTCCTATCCTTTATCCTTTAGCTAAGTAAAAGAAATAAAATTAATTGCTGCGCCAATTTAAACCTCCTATATTGTTCGCGTATGCTTTTTTATGATTTTTACTTCTTCTATGCGGTAGGCCTTCTCCTTCACAACGGAGGCAATCCCTACGACCTAGAGCAATATCAATCAGCGCTCATCAGTATCGGGTATCCTCTAGATAAAGTAGTAGTTCCCTTCCCCTACCCTCCTTGGAGCCTCTATTTCTTTTACATCCTTGGGTCTCTCCCCTTTACAGGATCGCTTATCGCGCTCCTTTTTGTGAGCATCGTGGGGTCGCTTAAAGCGCTCCTTAATTCACTTGATACGGTCTCTGTAAAGCCTCCCTGGATGTCTCCATCTAAGGCGCTCTTTTTTTCTATAGCATTCGTGCCACTTATTAAAGGAATCTTCTTCGTTCAACTCAGCTGGATTCCTTTTATTAGCGTACTCGCGGGCCTTCGATTTTTGTCGCAGGGAAGATCGCTTCTTGCGGGATCTTTTTTTTCTATCATGTTAATAAAACCACATCTCTGGTGCGCTCTGTATGGTTTTTTATTGGTAGAAATTATACGTCATCGAAGAATCAAACTACTCATTGGACTACTCCTAGGTGCCCTCCTTCAGGGCGGGCTCTCTTACACACTTTTTCCATTCGATTTTCAGTTTATAGTGACACGGGTCTTTAATTCTCCTCATGGTGCCGCAGACACTCAGATTATCTCCTCTTCGCTCTTCGATATCTTGGCACATCTATGTAACTTCTCATCACTGAGAGGAATTGGAGTCGGGCTTGGCATTTTTTTTGGAGCAGTAGTTGCGCTTAGGTGCCAAGAGAAAGATCTCGCTAATACTATCCTGCTGCGAGTCGTTCCCCTCTCTCTATTTTTTGCACCATACGCATGGTCTCATGATTATATCCTCCTCTTTCCTTTTCTTATGGAGCAGATATTTGTCCTTATGGATAAA
Source organism: Pseudomonadota bacterium (assembly GCA_026390555.1). Taxonomy (NCBI): domain Bacteria; kingdom Pseudomonadati; phylum Pseudomonadota; species Pseudomonadota bacterium. Next base: position 7,666 of record JAPLFS010000010.1, on the reverse strand, counting down.
CATAGAGAGGAACAAATTCTCAGAGTATGGGTTATCCTTGCTCTCATGCTTTCTGGAGCACTTATCCTCAACATTGAAGTTCTTTTTGTACTCCTCCTCTTCCCGGTCCTATTAAGATATAGAAGCATCCTTCTTCCCCCTCTTCTTTTACAACCAAAAGTAACCCCGTACCCACGGCCATTAAGTTAAGAGAGGTGGGCAGCATAGCCGCACTCTAATCAGGCTTAATTTCAGCTTGATCGCAGGGTAACTAAATACGATTTGTGGGCGCTTGAGTCCTTAACTTAATGGTCGTGACCTCGTACCAATGTGACTTACCAATGCGAACTCGGCGAAAACGGACTTATACAATTCTGATTTACTGCGTTGTGGGCGCACGGACGAAGGTATCTAGCCGGCCATAAAAAAGATCGCCTTCTTGAGCATTTATACCTAGCCGTTTTAGAGAATGGCGCTCCCAGCGCTTCGCCTAATAGTTGCGGAAGCCAAAGATCTCAATGCTCCAACAAGATCGATATGATCTAACGTTTTAAAGGTGTGCACTTGCATGTTACCAGAGCTATCTATTCAGGAAATTTACCCGCTCGAAAATCCGAAGAGCCCTTATTATTTAGTCAAGAACCTGCTCCACCCCCAAGATCCGCCGATCGTTGGATCTTCCTGGCGATGCGCGGTAGGGGCTCCAGGCTGGGCGGGTCAATACCGCAACACCAACCTCCTTGCTAAGTTCGGCACAGCGCACCCTTACCTGAGAATCCTGACTAGAGCGAAGCTCAAGGGTCTGCTCATCTTTGCCAGCATCGCTCCCTGTGGATACCGTTACTTTAAGGGGGGCTGAGCTCGGTATATATTTAGCGCGCAGGGTAATAACGGCCTCAGAGCCCCCTGCTATCTGTTTGCACGGAAGATTTATCCTTGCATTGTGCGTAAGCCACCGCACCAGTATCCTCTCACTCTGCTCCTCACGTACTCGCCAGCCGTAGACCCCACTTTCGTGCACCATAGCTCCAAAAGCTCCCGCAACAAACAGAGCGACCACACCGACACGAGTCAATCGAGATAAGCTTGTAGCCTCTGTACATAACGCCAAAACAAGCGCTACCAAAACCAGCACCTCTGGAAAGTCAACGTGCGGTCCAGTTATAAAGATTATCCCCAATGTAGCTAACGCAGCACCTGCAAGGCGCGGCCCTGCCCTCAACACTCTTCGCCCATAGGCAGCAAGGAGTGCTGCAATTACGCCGAAGATACCGAGCTCCGAAACTATTCCGAGATAGAGGTTATTTGCATTATCGACCCAGCTTCCTAGGCCCAAATTGTACTGCTCAGAGATAAGGGGCGCATAATCTCGGAACCTGTCGGCCCCGCTGCCAAAGAACGGAGCACTCTTAATAAAAGCCATATTAAGCTGCGTAAAAATGGAGCGGCTGAAGAACGCCTCATTCCACTCTGATATTGTAAGGGTGGTGATAACTCTACGCACACCCTCGGGCATGGGCAGCAATGCTATGCTAGGAGAGAGCCCTTCAAAAAAGAGGCTGACTAGATTAAGCACGATAAACCCAAGTACCGCGAGGGCAACTAGCCCCACTGCGACACGACGCTCTCTCTTAGCTACGACAAAGAACACAAGTAGTAGTAGTGAGAGGATAAATGTTCTCGACCCTGAGAGAAGCCCAGCAACGGTGATTAAAAGAAGCCAGCCCTTGCGCGCCTTTGACTGCGCAGCAAAGAGCGAGCACCCAAGCATATCTATCCAAAGTGCTAGGGCCATAACGACTCCCAGTGCGTTTGGATCGCTTAAGGTACTAGAGATGCGATTAATTTTGGTCCAGAACTCGCTCTCATTTGGGCTTAATCCTACTCCGTTAAGTAGCGCGCCACCTGCCGCAACTGTGCAGCCGATAAGAACCCCCTTTGCAAAACTATTTCGCAGCTCCCTGTTATAGCTCAGAGCTTGCAGTAGGAGCGCAAAAAGGGTTACGCGCGTTAAGAGCCCCCACGTTGTCACCTCACTCTCAAAGAGAGATCTAGCTATATCGAGGATGCGCTCCAAGGAATCTAGCGTAATGCCTCCAAAGAATCCGCGAGATGTATCCTGTAGATGAAGCGCTGTAAGGGTCTCTATTATTACGCTCCCCGCTAGAAAGGCTATCGCTGGTGCCGCCCAGAGCAGCCTGCGTAGCGTAGCGTGTATATCTGCACACAGAACGAGCAGCAGCACTCCCGCTAGGATAACGCCTTGCGATCCAAGTACTGGGAGTAGTGGGATAGAGATGCCTAGGGGTAGCGCTGCCCAATTACTTGGAAGACCGACGAGCACCCTCATAGTAACACCGGATGGTCTCGCCAAAGCAACTAGCGCCGCAACGCAGAGACCGAACAGTGCCGCACTAAATAGCCGATACTCGGCCATGCTAAGATAAAGTAACGGCTCTATAATCAGGCTTAGCAGCAGCATATTATGCGCTAATGCGTCATACGCTGTGAAATCCCCTCTGCAATCTCTTCCAAGAACTCCTCGGTACTTAGGTAGTGCTCACGCTTAACGCCGTCTCCGTGTATGCAAACAGCTAGATCTTTCGTCATCTTGCCGCTCTCGACAACATCAACGCACACCTCTTCGAGCGCCTTTGCAAAGCTTATTAGCGCAAGGTTTCTATCGAACTCTCCGCGGTACTTAAGACCAGTTGTCCAGGCAAAGATAGAGGCGATCGGATTCGTCGAGGTCTCCCTACCCTGCTGATACTGGCGGTAGTGCCGCGTAACGGTGCCGTGCGCTGCCTCAGCCTCAATCGTCTGACCATCCTCGGTCATCAATACCGAGGTCATTAGCCCAAGGGAGCCGAAGCCCTGCGCAATCGAATCCGACTGCACATCTCCGTCGTAGTTCTTACAGGCCCAGAGAAATCCACCCTTTGATTTCATGGCGTAGGCTACCATGTCGTCTATTAAGCGGTGTTGGTACTCAATCCCCGCTTTTTTAAACTTATCTTCAAACTCCGCCTCATATATCGCCTGAAATATATCCTTAAAGCGTCCATCGTAAACCTTTAAGATCGTATTTTTAGTTGAGAGGTATGTCGGAAGACCTTTGGACAATCCGTAGCTCAAGCAACTTCTAGCAAAGCTCTCAATCGATTCATCCAGGTTATACATCCCCATCGCGATACCACTGCCGGGGAAGTTAAAGATCTCGTGCTCGATTACATCCCCGCCCCCTTCGGGCTTAAAGCGCATCGTAAGCTTTCCCTTACCAGGCACGATAAAATCTGTGGCTCTATATTGATCGCCGAAGGCGTGCCGTCCAACGACTATCGATTCGGTCCAGTTCGGAACCAGACGCGGAATGTTCTTACAGATAATCGGCTCGCGAAAAACTGTGCCCCCTATGATGTTACGAATGGTGCCGTTAGGTGAGCGCCACATCTTTTTAAGATGAAACTCCTCGACACGCGCCTCGTCCGGCGTAATGGTGGCGCACTTAATGCCAACCCCGTACTCCTTAATCGCCTCGGCGGAATCAATCGTGACCTTGTCGCTCGTAGCGTCCCTATTCTGGATAGATAGATCGAAGTATTTAATATCGATGTCGAGAAATGGCAGGATCAACTTCTCCCTAATTATCTGCCAGATAATGCGCGTCATCTCATCGCCATCAAGCTCGACAATCGGACTTTCAACTTTAATTTTCGCTCTCATATGGAACCCTTTGTTTTCTTAACTCTATAAATAGCAGGGTTAGGGGGCCGATAAAAGTCCTTGAAACGACGCTATTTTTCGCGCCCCCACTCCATGCTAGGATCTGGGTGATATGGATAAGATCTGCTGCGTTATATTAGCTGCCGGTGTAGGCAAGAGGATGGGGGGCGACCTACCCAAGGCGCTGACCCAAACCCGTGAAAAGGCCCTGATTGACCACGTTCTATTCGGACTAGCGCCCCTAAAGCCGTCAAAAACCGTGATTGTTGTCGGTCATAGGCGTGAACTGCTTGAGGAGCACCTCCGTAATAGCCCCAGCGCCCACGGCCACTCGATTGAGTACGTCCTACAGGAGCAGCAGCTTGGTACGGGTGATGCCGTGCGCGCTGCACTACCTGCCCTCGCCTCCTTTCAGGGTACGGTTATCCTGACCTACGCCGACCACCCCCTCTTTACCCCCGAGACCCTTAAGCACCTCCTTGAATTCCACTCCTTTAAACGCGCAACCCTAAGCATGCTCTCATTTCAGGCCCCGCCCCCAAACGGCTACGGCCGCATTATCCGGGCTGGGACCCCTGCGCAGGTCGTTCGCATCACTGAGGCCAGGGACTGCTCGCCTGAGGAGCTACTGATTAGCGAGGTAAACTCGGGCTTCTATGCGGTGGACTCCTCTTTTTTAAAGCCGGCGGTCGAGGGGCTTTCAAACAAGAACTCTCAGGGTGAGTACTACCTAACCGATATAGTTGAGAAGGCCGCCAAGGAGGGTCAAACCGTTGTGGCTTTTCCGTTGAGCGAGGCCGAAGAGGCCGCTGGGGTAAATAGTCCTGCGGATCTCGTTCGTGTTAACGAGGTGCTTGCTCGTAGAGAGATCTTAAAGCTTGCTGAATCTGGTGTTATCTTTGACGATCCCCATACCTGCTATCTCGATGCGACCGTAACTATAGCCGCTAGCGCCAGAATCGGCCCCAACGTGCAGTTGCGGGGCATGACCTCTATTGGCAGCTCCGTTTTAATCGAGGGATCTAGCCTAATCATCGATGCGACTATCGCTGCTAATGTCGTTATAAAGTTCGGCTCGCGCCTTGAGCAATGCTCGGTCGGTGATGGCTCCTCTGTCGGCCCCTTTGCTAATCTGCGCGCCGGAACCGTGCTTGCTCAAGAGGTTCGTATCGGAAACTTCGTTGAGACCAAGAACGTAACCCTACAGGCTGGCGCAAAGGCCTCGCATCTAAGCTACCTGGGGGACTGCTCGGTTGGAGAAGGGGCAAATATCGGAGCCGGACCACTCAATCATCGGAAAAAACGCCTTTATCGGCAGCAACTCCTGTCTGGTCGCCCCTGTAACGGTGGGTGAGGGCGCGCTAGTTGCTGCTGGCTCCGTTATCACCCGCGATGTTCCTAAGGACGCCCTCGGGCTAGGTCGCGCGAAGCAGGAGAACAAAGAGGGATGGGCCAAGCTGCGGCGTGAACAGAGGGAAGATAAAAAAGGGAGATAAAAAAGGAAGCACCCTAGGCTTCGACGGTAAAGCACCTGTGCTATGGCTTTGTTCACCCTAATCCTAACGAGGCATGTGCTTTTCGCTTTTTAATCTGTCTTAATAAAGACTGGCTTTTCATCCTCTGAAATCGGCTCATAAAACTTAAAGAACTTGTCAAAAGCCGGCTCGTCAATCAAAAGAGTATCCCCTTCTAACTGGTTGCGCTTCAGGCAGCGATCCTTCATGGTGGCAGGATTACATTCCATTGCATATAGATGAGGCTCGGCGCCTATCTGATGAACCCGCTCGATTGCCTTTAGGCGAGACTCCTTGGTCCAAAATCCAAAGTCGAGAATGACTGGGATATTCAACTGAATAAGATCTACCGTGATTTTCCAAATCATCTCTGTAACGCGATCATAGTATACCCGGAAGAGGTCTTCGGGAGGATTTGTACCGTATAAAAGCATCATATATTCGTCATGCGAAAGTCGCATAGCTACTACCTCTTTAGCTAAAATTCTTGCGAAAGTTGTTTTTCCGGATCCGATAAACCCATGTAACAGATATACATGCTTGCTTTCACTGTCTCGACTTGAGCTAACCATATCTTCCTACTATACGTATGACTAAAACGTTTACTTTATATACTTATCTCGATACCGCTCATGAATCCACTCGTATGTTGTTTCTTGGTAAGTTGTTGGGCATTGGTACGGGGTTACTCTCTAGGCAACAGTCCCAAATAAATACCGAAAATTAAATTTGAGATTAAGCCTAATCTAGTTTAGTAAGTGGGTAAAAGCCCGCAGCATGGATGGCTCTGTTGTGTTTAGGAGGCGTGGTAACCGCGCCGTCTGTATATGAAAAGTTGGGATTTAAGCAGCTATTGTCTCAGAAGAGAAGTCGAGCTTTAAACTTCCCCCCCCCCATTTGATTGAGTCATAGAATGTCATCTTTCCCCAGAAACCCAAATCTGCCTTGGCTAGTTTGATGCAGAGATTTGAACAGTGCGGAGCGATCGATGCAAAGTCGGGCATTTGCCAATGGGATGTGAGCTGTGCGAATGCTCGCATTCGTAGAGGTAACTATGACGATACCGTCCTGCTTGATTTAGAATTTGCCATAGCTGCACCCGTCCCGCATTATCAATTAGCTTGTGTAGCGAAGCCGTATGGAGTTCTCTCTTGAGAGATGAATGCATTTACTTCCGGATATGGGCTTTCAGAAGATCAGCTGATTGAAATGATGCCCACTGTGAAGGCACTCGTTGCCTTAAAGGTGATGAGATCCGTTCGGTAGGGACAAGATCGGCGCCCGGAGCAAATGGCTGGATTGGCGGCAATCGCCAGGGAATCCATAATTTCACTTTTGGGAGAAGATTTGAATCTGCTCTAGCAGGGTTGACGAGCAGGGTTGAAAAAGGCCACATAGTACCGTTAATCCCCCTAATTTCAGTCCGTTTCCTGCCCTGCTAAACTTCTCGCGCTCCTTCAGGTAACCGCAAGAGCGTCCCCCGCTCTTCAGCTTCGGTGCTCGTAAGGAAGGCATTTGTTTCCTCAAGAATCTTTTTGGCATCCTCAAGACTGTGCCATTGAATGAGACTCGTATACCGCTGTGCAAAATCTAGGACGCGCACTAGCGTACTGGCAAGGCGATTATGACTCATGGCACGCAGTCCGCTCAGGTAGTTTTCCCGATACGCTGTCGGAATAACGATGCGACACTCATGCGCCGCCACTAATTGCATATTCATAAAAATCCGAGCGGTTCGACCATTACCATCCAGAAATGGATGAACCTCGGAGATCAGAAACATGATGAAGATCGCTCGTCCGAACGGGCTCGCGATGCTTTGTTGAATTTCGAATCCGCGCTCCAAAGTCCCCAGCACAAGCTCCGGACTAACAAATAATGTGCTCCCAGCGCGATTTGCCACTTGCTTGAAGGATCCAGGTTCTTTTTCGGGTCTCCCCCCCATAATCTGTGCGTGGCAAGTTTTTAGAAGTTCTATAAATTGTCTGGCGCTCGTGATGGAGGATTGCATAAATTTGGTATCGGCCACGAGCCGGAAAGTCGCCAGAATATCGTGAGCATCGGCCGGTCGCTGAGACGGAATTTTCCCGCCGAAAATAATCTCCTCTGCTTCGGCAACCTCGAACTCTGTACCTTCAATATAATTGGAGAAATACGCTTCAAAAAAAGGAATGATAGGTACCCGTTATTTTGAACACCTAGTCTAAATATAGTAAGGTGCAAAGATGGGTAAGATCAGTCGGAAACGGGAGATCGGAGCAGAGGTAGTTGCCAAGGTTCAGAGCGGACGAACCGCCCGCGAGGTGGCAGAAGAGTACGGATTACAGGTCAAGACGGTCTACAACTGGCTTGCGAGCACAGCGCGCAGTACTGGGGTCAACGTCAATGAGATCAGCCGCCTAAAGAGAGAGAACGAGCTTTTAAAATCCATCATAGGAAAGTTCGTATAC